>WRNQ01000027.1 GCA_009776565.1 Synergistaceae bacterium
AAAAACAGCTATTAAAGCTCCGGTTAAAATGCTTATAAACATTGAAACAAGGACGTTAAACCTTAAAAATGACAAAAAAACTATAACCAGTGCAGGCGCCAATGTAATTATCCCTATGTTGTAGCTTGCGGGAATCTCAGAAAGAAAATAGCTTTCAGTTTTATCCATCCCCCAGTAGACCGAAAGCGCCAAATAAATCATTGTCGATACTATTATCGGCGCCAATGCAGACAAGAACATGTTTTTAACATTGTCCAACAAATCAGTTTCTGTTAAAACTGAGACAAGGTTGGCGCTTGATGAGGTCGGGGCGGTGCGGTCGCCAAAATAAATCCCGGAAACTATAGCTCCGGCCGTCAAGCTCGTGTCAGCGCCGCCGCTTCTTGCTATTATCATCAGAACTATTCCAATGGTTGCCGCAGTTCCTATGCTTGAACCAATAAGCAGCGAGACAATGCAAGACAATAAAAATGCAAACAGGATAAAAAAACGCGCGTCAATAAAAGATACGCCGTAATAAACTAAAAACGGAATCGTTCCGCACGCTCTCCAAATCGCTGTAAGCATTCCAAGCATAATAAACACGCGCAGGATTATAACTACCCTCGCCATTCCTTTGCCTATCATTTTCGCAACGCTTATGGCGGAAAATCCTCTTATGACCCCCATAACCGAAAAACAGAATAAGCCAAACGACAGCGGGAACAATATATGAATTCCGTTATAAGTACTAAATATCAACGTTGATAAGAAGAACACGCATGATATGATAAAATCCAAATCAACATCTCCAGTTCTTTGTGGATAACAGCCGACATGTAATTATACATCAGAAAAAAACATTATATTTGTTAGTAATCTTCATGCGGGAATATATTATAAAATAGTATCACTTCCGTTGCGAAAATTGTAAGCAGTTTTAAAAAGGTTGGTTTATTAAATGGAAAAAAACACTGATAATATTGGTCTTAAAGCAATAGCGATTTACTCTGAAAACGGGTTTACAGTGGACTCGGCGCCGATTGATAAAAGTGACGACGAGCGGCATCAAACAGCATTTTATGCGGACTTTACAAAAAATCCTCATCACGCGCTCTATACCTACGCTTTTTCCAGCAAAAGCGGTTATGACGCGTCGGTTCAGTTTTTAATGGAAATTGCGCGCAGCGTCATTCAGGATATTTCCCGCAGCCCTGACACGGATATTTCCCGCGTCGCGCCGACCCCGCAGAAAGAGGGATTATTGACGCTATTGCGAGGAGTCCCATATGTAATCGGGTGCGAATTCGTCAGCGTAAACTGGTTGGAACACATATACTCAGATATCGCGCTTGAATTTAACAGTGAGTTTGCCTCGTTTCGTGGTACGGCGGAAGAGTATTTTAAATCGAAAAACTCGGGGATGAATGTTGCCGGGCGGGTGTTTTTCCATCTTGTTGAACATAAGGACGAGAAATGTCCATTTGCCTTCCTGGCAACATATTCCGACGGCGAACGCGGCAATGTCAAACATGTTCCACTAAAAAACGCCCTTGAATCAGGTAATAATATGGAAAACATACAGGAAAAGCTGGTAAAGCTGCTTTCCGCCGTTAGTCGCGTTGCTGACAGGAGCGCGTTCATTTCAGAATTGATAGAAAGCGGGGAATTGTTCTCACCCCTACGGTTTACATCGGAGGAGGCTTATACATTTTTGAGGGAAACTCCGGTTTATGAAGAATGTGGAGTAATATGCCGGATACCCAATTTTTGGAAAAAAAAGACAAACGCGCGTTTAATAGCCAGAATCGACAGCAAAGAGAAGTCCGCAGTTGGATTGGAAGCGATAATGACATTCAACCCGTCGATATATTTGGGGGACGAGGAGTTCACCCGTGACGAAATTGAGCAATTAATCGCCGAGACCAGCGGACTTGCGTTCCTCAAGGGCAAATGGGTGGAAATTGACCCGGAAAAACTTAAAAGTCTATTAAAGGCGTTTGACGAGATTGACGAAAAAAGCATTTCGCTTGCTGAAGCAATCCGTATGCAGTCAGGCATATTACCTGTTATTGAAACGACCGAAGAAAACCAGATTGAGGTTACTAATGGCGAATGGCTGGACGCGTTAAAGATAAAAATGATGTCCCCCGACAAAATTACCGGGGGGCGCGTTGGCAGTAGCTTCTGCGGGGATTTACGAGGATATCAGGTTACGGGTTTTAACTGGCTGAATTTTATGGCGCAATCTCGTTTCGGCGCGCTTTTAGCGGACGACATGGGGCTTGGAAAAACCGTCCAGATTCTAGCGCTCCTGGATACTTTACGGCAAGATAGGATAAAAACGCTGTTGATAATTCCAGCGTCGCTCATTATGAATTGGAAAAAAGAAGCGGAGCGGTTCGCTCCGGGATTGTCAATTAAGGTTTTACACAGCGGAGAGACGGACTTTTCAACGGACGAAGCTGATTTGTTTATCACAACTTACGGCATGGTGACGCGGCTTGTGCAACTGTTGGACGTAACCTGGGATATATTGATATTGGACGAAGCGCAAGCGATAAAGAACCACGGTAACAAGCAGACGACCGCTGTTAAAAAACTATCCTCAAAAAGCAGAATTGCAATGACGGGGACGCCCGTGGAAAACAGGCTTTCGGACTTGTGGTCGGTCTTTGATTTTCTCAACAAGGGATTGCTTGGCTCGCAAAAAGAGTACGCCTCGTTCACAGGCAAATTGAAAGATAACACAAGCGGCTACGAGAAACTTCGCTCTGTGGTAAGCCCGTTTATCCTGCGGCGGCTTAAAACCGATAAAACCATAATCAGCGACTTGCCGGACAAAACGGAAATCAAGCAATACGCCACTTTAACAAAAAAACAAATTGCTCTCTACAATCAGCTTGTGGAAGAACTGCAGCATGTAATGGAAGACCCGTCCATGATTGGTATCCATCGTAAGGGTATCATTCTGGCAAGCATAATGAAATTCAAGCAAATTTGCAATCATCCGGATCAGTATCTTGGCAATACAGAGTACGCGCCTCGTTACAGCGGAAAATATGAAGCGTTATCAGAGATTTGTGAGACAATTCGCGAAAAACGCGAACGAATGCTGGTATTTACTCAGTTTAAAGAAATGACCGAACCTATAGCAAGATTTCTGGAGACAATTTTTGAACGCGAGGGCTTGATTTTGCACGGCTCGACGCCGGTTAAAAAACGAGGTTTGTTGGTCGAACGATTCAATAGCCTGGAATACGTGCCATTTATGGTGCTGTCGCTGAAGGCGGGCGGAGTTGGATTGAATCTGACGGGGGCGAATCATGTCGTCCATTTTGATCGCTGGTGGAACCCCGCAGTTGAAAACCAGGCGACTGACAGAGCCTTCCGTATCGGTCAACAAAAGAATGTTTGTGTCCACAAATTTATAACGGCTGGAACTATTGAGGAAAAAATTGACATTATCATCGAAAGCAAGCAAAAAATGGCGAATGAAGTGATTGCAGCTACGAGCGGCGAAAACTGGATAACCGATATGAACAATGAAGAATTGTTCAATCTGTTCAGACTGGAGGTGTAACAAATGGGTTGGTATGATTATAACGAGTATGTACCTGTGGCAAAAAAGAAAGAGAAAGCCATAAAGCAAATTGAAAAATTGCGGAAAAAGGACACGAATTTGTCCCCGGTAGTAATTGAAGGTCGCAAAATAACCAAAACGTGGTGGGGTGACGCCTGGTGTAAAAACCTGGAATCCTACGCCGATTTCAGTAACCGTATCGGGCGGGGAAGCGCGTATATCAAGAACGGTTTTGTAATAGACTTGAAGATATACGAAGGGCTTGTTACAGGTAAAGTTATGGGTACGAGATTATATAATGTAAATATAAAAATCGATCTTTTATCTGAATCTCTTAAAAAGGATATCATTAAAATGGTTGGGCGGAGAATAGACAGCGTTTCGGACTTAATTGACGGAAAATTCCCGGGGGAATTGAGGGATTTTTTCCTGACTCAGAAAAAAGGACTTTTCCCTGCGCCAAACGAAATCCACATGAACTGCTCCTGCCCGGATTGGGCTGACATGTGCAAGCATGTGGCGGCTGTACTATACGGCGTTGGCGCAAGGCTGGATCAAAATCCGTTGCTGTTTTTTGAGCTGCGCGGTGTGGATGTCAACGCATTCATCAAAGCTTCCATTGACGATAAAATCAGCATTTTGATGAGAAACGCCGGAAAATCGACGGATAGAGTTATTAATAACGCGGATATCTCAGAGATCTTCGGAGTATGATACCAGTTTACAATCAAACGTATGCTTCGTTNTTTCTACTCCCCTTGCTCGACGTAGGTCTATCTACGCCCTCGCGACGGGTCGCAGAAGCCGCCTCGCCTACGTTTGACTCAGAATTGATAATAAAATTATAATCTAACTATAAGAATAAAAGAGGAAAAAAAGGAGGACTGTTATGCAAAAAGAAGCCTATATATTTAAAAAGGTATTTTGGACATTTTTTACAGTAAGTGTACTGATTGTTGGAGTAATATTTATTGTGATCCGTTTTATTCATGGATTGCCTGCAACGTCCAGCTCACGCGACGCATTTTTCAGGCTTTGCGAAACAGGCTCTCTTGTTCAAATCAATGAGGCCATAGCAAATGGAGCAAAAGTGAACACAAAAGATAAATCAGGATTTACGCCGCTTATGCTTGCTGCTTACTCCAACCAGAATCCGGAAGTAATAAAAGCTCTCGTCAAAGCGGGCGCGGATGTCCATGCTCAATTTGTCGTAAATGAAGATTATGAGGAAATTCCTGTTATTAAACATTTTACACCGCTTATGTTTGCGATGAAATTCAACTCTAATCCGATAGTTTCAAATACCCTCATTAACGCGGGATCTGACGTAAATGCCAGGGATATGAGCGGAAATACGCCGCTTATGTTAGCGGTTTCCGGCGCCTCCTATCCGGAAGTGATAACAGAGCTAATAAATGCAGGCGCGGATGTCAACGCGCGTAATGAAAATGATTGGACGCCGCTTATGTTAGCGGTTTCCGGCGCCTCCGGCACGGAAGTAATTACAATTCTTATTAAAGCAGGCGCAGGTGTACACGATAGAAATAATAATGACAACACGCCGCTCATGTTGGCAGCTTGGAGCAACTCTGATCCTGAAATGATAACGGTTCTTATTAATTCAAACGCGGATATCAACGCGCGTAATGATGATGGATGGACGCCGCTTATGTTGGCGGTTTCCGGCAACCCCAACCCGGAAGTAACTAAAATTCTTATAAAAGCAGGCGCAAGTGTACACGATAAAAACAGTAATGGCAACACGCCGCTTATGCTAGCAGCGTGGAACAACTCTAACCCTGAAATGATAACAGCTCTTATTAATTCAAACGCGGATGTTCATGAGAGAAATACCAATGGAAACACGCCGCTCATGTTGGCAGCTTGGAATAACTCTAATCCTGAAGTTGCATCAACTCTTATTGAGAGTGACGCAGAAGTCAACACAGGAAATTTAAACGGATGGACGCCGTTAATGTTTGCAGCAGCGGACAACCCAAATCCGGAAGTGATAAAAACTCTTTTACATTTTAACGCAGACGCCAAAGCAAAGAATAACACCGGAAAAATGGCAATTGACTATGCGAGGAGAAACAGAAATCTTTGGAATACGGATGTTTTACTGGAATTGAGAAAAGCAAGCTATTGAGGCTTAATATCCATAGTTGCCGTTATTATCAAGAATTTTAAAGTGTAATGATATAATAATTAAACTTCAATAATTCAGAATACTATATAGAGGAGGCGTGCCGTAATGATTTCCATTCTTTGTCCTTTCTATAACGAAGAATCAAACGTTGGAGTTTTTTTTGAGTCAATAATTCCCATTATGGAAAATATCGGTGAGGATTTTGAAATAGTTTGCGTAAACGACGGCAGCGCCGATAATACTCTTCACGAACTGAACGAACAATCCAAGTCTGACAAAAGGATTAGAGTCATTGATCTTTCAAGAAATTTTGGAAAAGAGGCGGCGCTATCCGCCGCTATAGATTACTCTCGCGGAGACGCGGTGATACCAATTGACGCGGATTTGCAACATCCGCCGCAAAGCATTGAAGATATGATCAAAAAATGGAGGGAAGGATTCGACGTTGTGCTTGCAAAAAGGATTGACAGAAACTACGAATCTTTTCTTAAACGATTCATCGTATTTACTTTTTACAGGCTCCTCCGTAGAATGTCAAAGCCTCCAATTCCGGAAAATGTCGGCGATTTTCGCCTGATGTCGCGGGAGGTAGTGGAAGCGATAAAAAAATTGCCCGAAAGGCAAAGGTTTATGAAAGGTCTTTTTGCATGGGTTGGTTTTAAATCATGTGTTATTGGTTATGCTCAAAATATCAGAAGTCAAGGAAGCAGTAAATTCAACGCCTGGAACCTTTGGAAATTAGCGCTGGAGGGGATAACTTCTTTCAGCACTTTTCCACTGACAATATGGTTATACGTCGGAGGAATAACCGCTTTCTGCTCTTTTATGTACGCCGCTTTCATATTTACAAGGACTTTATTACTTGGCGTTGAACTTCCGGGTTACGCTTCAATGATATGCCTCATCCTTTTCTTCGGCGGGTTACAGCTTATTGGAATAGGTGTAATAGGAGAATATCTCGGCAGGACATATATCGAAAGCAAGCAGAGACCTGTATATATTGTCAGGGAAAACAAAAATGATTGATTTACAAACCGAATAGTATTGACATCAGCCCCCATTTCAAAATATCGCTATCGCGGTCTGTTTTGAGACCTCCCATATAAAACGTCCAGAGCAGCTCCCGCGCCGGTCGGTATCCTTTATCCGCAAGTTTGAAATAGTACTCCAACGCCAACGCGTCATTCTTGGTTATATATTGACTGGTCAGGTTATCGCTTGAATCGTAGTACCGCGCCATTAAATACTGAGCTCCGACAGAGCCTTTTTGGACCAACGACCCCAATAACATGAGCCTTGTTCTTTCTTCTTCTTCAATAGTTTTAAAAAAAAGTTTTGCCTCCTCATCTCCGGCGTCAGCCGCTTCTTTTAAGCGCCTGATTTCCTCATTGTAAGCAACAGCCATAGCAATAATCGGGTCTTCTTCCCTTATTGAATTAAATCCATGGTATTTAGAATAATCTTGTTCAAAGGGTTTTTTCCTCTGCGGTATCATATCCCCGATGAATAACCTTGGCGCCGCCACATTGATTGGCGGGACGATAACATCCAGGTTGCCAAGCGCTTTTTGCTGTTCTAAATATTCATTTCGTTCAGCCAATTGGCGCGTGTATTCGGGCGCTATTCTGTAATCCATTATCAGATTGGAAAAATTTATGTTAAATAATAGACAAATCAACAAGATAATTCCTTTATATCTATATATCCTGATATTTCTTATCCATTCTATAAATTTTGAATTTCTATATAAAAACACAAAAAACAATATCCACTGCGCTGTCATTGTGAACCTAACGATAGCCATAGCTCTTAGATATAGCGCGTTTCCCATTGAATATCCTCCAATAGCCTGAAAACAACATGCTGTAATGATTTCAAAAAGATAAATATGCCATATTTTAAACTTGAAAGGCATTTTTTCAATGAACCGCGGTTGTTTTACGTTGTCCGAAATAATTGGCATATAAAGCAGTAAAAAGTATATTATTAAAGGTCTGGTAAAAAAATGAAAAGATGTTATCAAGCCTGCTATTGATCCAACTCTGTAAGTTGCCATAAGATTCCTGACTTTTGGAATCGGATTTGGACCAAATATTGGAAGAAATTCTGAAGCCCTGTATGAATGAGCTGTATGAAATACTTGCAAACCCAGTCCGATAAAGGCTATTAAAAGCATTATAAGCATGTATAACGAGCATTTCTTATTGCCGGAAGCCGCAGTAATTAAAGCTGCCCCCGCGAACACCGGGATTTGATACGCCGCTGAAAGCTCCGATGCGCCTGAATTTAAAAATACCAGCGCGCCAAGAAGGCAAAGTAATATTTTTGTCCTGGTCCCTTTATAGATATTTACAATTAACGCAAACTCAATTAACAGTACTGAACATGTCCAATAATAATGAATTCCCGAGTACCAATATAATGTTTGACTAAGATCAATAGCTATCAACAACCATATTGATTGCAACAAAAGAGTAATCAGTATTTTTGACGATACTTTGATATCGCTAAACAATGAAGTTACAACAAAATATAGTGAAAACAGGCTAAAGGCTATTATCAATGGAGTGAAGACGTGATAATTTTCCAATACTCCCAATGAATACCCAAAAAAAACTATGAACATGGTTGTAAATCTGCCGCCTATCCTGAGTAAGTAACTAATCACAGATTGGATAACACTGAAAGTCTCGCTGAAAAATAAATAGTTTACAAAATCGTCTCCGGCAGGTACTGTATACTTTGCTATGTATGCGAACAACGAGACGTAGAATAAAAGAAAGGCTGATCCTATCCAATTTTTTATATTGTTCATTTAACCCTCCAAATTTTGACGCTTTAACTTGTAAATTCTGTTTTGAAGCAGGGAAAAAGTGAAAAGTTGTCCCCAGAGTTTCTTTTTTTAACTATTTGCTTATCTGAACAACTGTGTAAAGACTTCGGGTATAACGCTTCTATATTATGATTTCAACCGACATTATAACAGAAATTTGAAATGTTTGTTCAAAACTTTTACGAAAGTACCTCTTGACTCTTTACAAAAAATATATATAATACACGTGGTTCGACCGGCAAGTTGAACCACTATGAATTTAGGATGTGATTAAGTATTGAGGCAAGAAAGAATAAGCAATGATAAAAAGAATTTGCTTATGGAATCAGCTATCAAAGAGTTTACTGAACGGGGTTACGAAAACGCCTCGTACAATAAAATAATAGAACGTTCCGGACTAAGTAAAGGAACCGTTTATTACTATTTTGAAAACAAAGATTCTCTGTTGAAGATGGCGCTGAACGAAATAATCGAACAATTTCTTTCCATAAGCGAGGGACTCGACCTGCCTGAAACCACTGAAGAATTTTGGAAGGTTGACTCCGAATATCACAGAAGAATTATGAAGTTTTTGTTCGAAAGCCCTTATTCAAGTTTATTATATGTGGTATTCAGCAATGACCAGAGAATTAATTCTGAATTGTCCGACTACGTTGAACAAATGCTCAGTTTCAGACACAAACTTATTGAGCGCGGTCAAAAATTAGGAGTGGTGCGCAGCGACATGCCAGTTGAGACCATAACGATGATAATGCGGGAAGTAGGTCGCGTACTAAGCGCCTCCATGATTAAAAATACGTGCGATTGCGGAGATAAAACCAAAATGATAGACAATATCAAAAGCTTTGTTGAAACAATGCGTGATTTAAGCATAAGAATATTAACACCGTCTAATAAATAGTCCGAAAAATAACTGGAGGTAAAAAATATGTTTCAAAATTTCTTGCGCAAGCTCAATAAAATCCGTGTTGTCTTCTGGTTGGTTATATTAGCTGCCGGCACAGTATTACTATGGACTGAGGTCAATAAAAAACTGGAACTTGCGGCAGCAAACATAAAGGCTTTAGAGATAACACATGAAACTGTGTACCCTGTTACAGCCGTATCCTTGACCCCACAGACATGGGAAACATGGAAAAGTTATTACGGTCAGGCAAAAGCAGTTAGAACGCACGAAATAACGTCTTATGTAAAAGAGCTTGTGCAAGATGTATCGGTGCAGGTTGGGGACGAGGTAAAAGCCGGGCAGACAGTTGTAACCCTGACAAAATCAGACCATATTTCAAGGGAGCTGGCTGCAAAAACAGCATACGATGAAGCTCGTCTCACTTATAACAGGTTATTGGAATTAAGTAAACAAGGCGGCGTAGCGCAAGCTGACGTCGATAGAGCTTATTCCGCCCTTCGAAACGCCGAAGCGTCGCTCCAATCGTCCAGATCAACCCTTCAGAGAACGGAACTAAAGAGCAGCGTGGATGGAATCGTTTCATCCCGCCATGTGGAACCGGGAGAAATAGCGTCCGACGGAAAACCTCTTGTCACCATTGTGGACCTCTCCGAAATGGAAGCGCAGCTCATGGTCTCTAAAAGGGATATCCACAACATAAACAAGGACACAAAAGTTGAAATCATCATAGATAATAATACAAGCGAAGGAAACGTAAAGAGAACCAGTCCTGAGGCTCAAACAGGTTCAGGGCTTTTCCCCGTCGTCGTCGGACTTGATAGCAACTCCGCAATTTTGCCAGGTTCGTATCTGGAAGGAAAATTCCTTGTTGAAAATATAGAAGGCGTTATAGTGATACCCTCCGATGTAATTGTCTACAGAAACAATAAAGAATACGTGTACATTGTGGATAATGATAAAGCAAAAATCGTCGAGATAACAACGGGCGAAGGCCGCGCTTCTCAAGTGGTAGTGAATAGCGGGCTTAAATCCGGGGACCAATTGATAATAAGCGGAAACAGGACTTTATTTGATGGCGCTCTTATATCATCAGATATAAGGATTTAGGAAAGAGATAATACAGATATGCGCGGGTTTATTCGCTTTTGTATAAACCGCCCTGTATTTACATGGTGCGGAGTCATATTACTTTTAGTTCTAGGCGTTTCAAGCTATTTTGAGCTTGGAGTCACTCTTTATCCGAACGTTGAAATTCCTTTTGTTGTGGTTCAGACTGTTTATGCGGGCGCCAGTCCGAATGAAATAGAGCAATTAGTCTCAAAACCAATTGAGGACGCTCTTGCAGACCTTGAAGGACTGGACACGATAACCAGTTATTCTCAGGATGGAGTATCACTTGTTTTAGTTCAATTAACAACTGATACAGACCCCAATATTGCCCTTATCGATGTTGGCAATAAGGTAAAAGCAAAAAGGTCGTCTCTGCCAACCGATGTGGAAGAACCAATAACGCTGAAATTTGATATAAACGCAATACCGTTTTTGATAGCCTCGTTCACTTCGGACCTTCCTGAGAAAGAAACAAAAAAATACATAGACGACCGCATAAAACCCATAGCCTCAAGGATAAGCGGCGTAGGACAAGTTGAAATAGCTGGCGGAAAAGACAGAGAGATACATATAATATTGGACCCTGTCGCTCTTAGCGAATACAAGGTTACTTATCTTCAAATCTGCGCTGTCATAGCGGCAAATAATCTTACAAATCCTTCAGGGTACATATCCCAGGAGAACGATCAGATATCGCTGCGCCTTGTGGGCGAGTTTAACGATGTTGAACAGTTGGAGAACATAATGATACCAACGTCAACAGGTTCTCCTATACCTCTTTCGCTTCTTGGGCGCGTTGTTGACGGAGAGGCGGACGTGCGCTCAATCGCCCGCGCAAATAATTCCAATGTTGTACAGTTGAGGATAAGCCCAATGCCGAACGCCGACGTGGTTAAAGCCGGAAAAGAACTCAAAGCGGAGCTTAATAGAACCGTTGCGGAATTGGACTGGCTTGAAGTTTCTTACACCTATGACGACACAGAATACATAGAAACTTCAGTTAAAAACGTTCTGAGGGATACGGCAATAGGAATACTATTGACCGCAATAGTGATTTTCCTGTTCCTGGGACGCCTCTCGGCCACTTTTATCGTTGCGATATCTATGCCGGTCGCCTTCATGGCAACATTTGTTCCAATGCAAATTCATAATTTCACGCAAAACCTCATGAGCACCCTGGGACTGGCGCTTTCAATGGGAACGTTGGTCATGAACTCGATATTGATAATTCAAAACATTTACAGATACAGGGATTTGGGATACNAACCGTTTGAAGCCGCNGAAGAAGGTACTGTCGAAATATCAATTTCTGTCCTGGCGGGAGTTCTTACAAATTTGGGAGTATTTCTTCCCGTCGCCCTCATGTCGAGCATATCGGGACAATTTCTGGCGCCTTATGCCATAACTATTCTTTACGCTACAATATTCTCGCTATGGGTAACCATGTCCGTAACGCCCTGTATGGCTGCAAGGATAGGCAACAGCGGGGATATATCGTTCATGGCAAAAATACTTACCGGTTGGTGGGACTGGCTGTACGAAGGCTTCCATGATTTGTTCATGTTCATTCTCAAAAGATCAATGAGACACCCGCTGATAACAATAATTTGCGCGTTTGGCTTGATGTACGGCGCCGTAGTGCTGACTGGTATTGTTGGAATGGATTTTATGCCTGTCACGGATGACGGCACGATAACAATTAATTTAACGCTTTCGAACAACGCGTCAATTAATGAAACCGAGCGCAAGACTAGTTTAGTTGAAGAGTTCATAGAGACGATGCCGGAAAAGGAATTCATGAGGGACATAGTGACAACCATCGGCGCTTCCAGGAGAAGCAACACTCTGAATAAATCCGAAATAGCCATTTACCTTAAAGAGGATTCAAAACGTCCGTCAACGCAATATGTAGCGGATAAAATACGAGTTTTCCTTGAAACGCTTGAAGGCGTTGAATTCGCCATTTTCGACACCAGACGGGGATTTGGCGACCCGATAGAAATAAGGATAAAAGGGGACGATATGTCCGCCCTATATGCGCTTGCGGAGGAAATACGCGCTAAAGGAAACCGCTTGCCGGGAATCAGAGACTTGACGATTCAGACGGAAATGGGAAAACCTGAACTGCAAATAGAGCCAATAAGATGGAGGCTTTCCCAAATTGGGTTCAACATATCGGATTTATCCTCAATAATCAGAGGATACCTGATAGGGAACGTAGCTGGGAAATTCCGTCAGGAAGGGTTTGAATATGATATAAAAGCAATGCTCGAAAGGCAGAAAGCGGGAGATATTTATTCAGTACCGGATCTTCCGATAATGACCCAATACGGACTTGTCCCGCTTAAGGAGATGGCGGAGGTGAAGTGGCAGGACGCGCCAACCGAGATACGACGGGTCGACCGCGAGAGAACGGTTGTGGTAACTGGGAACGTGAGATATATATCGGCAGGGGAAGGTAACGCAAAGCTGCAAGAACTTGTAGATTCGTTATCCATCCCTGATGGTTGCTCAGTTGAGTTTGGAGGGTCGGCCAAAATGATGAATGATGAATTTACTGAATTATTCAAAGCCATGGCAATAGCGGTATTGATAACGTTCATAATAGTAGCGGCAATTATGGAGTCGTGGGCATATTCTTTTATAATACTGCTAACGGTGCCCATGGCGCTTATTGGGATAATTCCCTCAATGCTTGTATCCGGAACTTCAATTTCGCTTTTTGCGCTCATCGGGATGATAATGCTGATAGGTATGGTGGTNAATAACGCTATCGTCGTATTGGATTACGCCGAGNTTCTNCGCGCGGGCGGCAAACCGGCTGAAGAAGCAATAGAGGAAGCGAGCGATGTACGCTTTAAATCGCTCGTTATGGCAGTTGCTACTTCAGTAGTTTCTCTTGTCCCGCTTGCTATTTCAGGCGGCAGAGGATCTGAAATGCGCGCGCCGATAGCCATCGTCGCAATCGGCGGTCTTATCGCCGGAGGATTGCTTGCGCTCTTGGTCATTCCGGCAGCCTATAAAGTATACTGGGCGGCAGCCCGGAAAATCTCGGAATTACGAGTTAAAAAAGTTCAAACTCAAACGGAATAAGAATCATAGAATAGCAGACTGAAGGTAAATTTATAAAAACAAATGCAAATACTATTACCTGTTTGTAGAAACATTGGTTCATTTTGCGTTGTGAGTGTAGTTCGTGGGGGACTGGATTGCCGCGTCGCTGTTCCAGCTCCGAAGCAAAGACGTGCTATGAGACTTCTTTTGTCATCTTTACATATTGAGTAGCTCAGCTTAATATTACATGACTTAATACGAAAACACCTCTTTCGCAAGTACGTAGGGGACGCACACCGGGCGGGATCGCCTATAAAAACAAAAATGACGCGCGTC
>WRNQ01000028.1 GCA_009776565.1 Synergistaceae bacterium
GGTGTCCTGTGAACCACTGGAAATACCACACTTCTTTTTGGTCGCCCAGGAATAATCCCTCGCGTCCGCCTGCGCCGACAGTATCAATTACCTTTGCCAATAATTCGCATGCGCCTCTTGCTGTTTCAGCCTGCATCAGTACCAGGGATGTTACGTCCACTTCGGTAATGCCTCCGTTGCCTCTTGAAATACTGGGGTCGATGCTGGTTACACCGCTCTTCATGGAGCTGAGGGTTTCGGTTGCTGATATGCTAACGCCTTTTTCGTTCATACCAACTTCAGCGTAAGGACGCGGTTCATTTCTTTCATTATAAAGCGAGTCCGCGTTGTATGTGTAACGAAGCGTTCTTTTGGGGTAAGGCCATCTGAACGCTGGGGTGAAAGTTGTGAAGTCAGCGTTCCATGAACCTGATACAAACATATCTCCCTGATAATCTTGCCATTTGCCGTCATAGTTGTTATACCTGACCGGGTCGATGTTGTAATCGGCGGCGGGCTCAACGTTGAAGCGCTTTCCAAAGGCTGCGCTTACGTCTTCCGTGCGGCCCCAAATGTATGTGCCGTCGTCCGTGGTGTCTTTACCAAAGTAAAAAGACGTACATCTTTCGTCTTCGGCGAGAATCCCCTCGCTAGCCGCCGCAGCAAATGGAATAATTGTTAACGCGAGGATCAAAGATAAAAATACAGCTATAATTATTTTTCTCATTTTTTCACTTTCCTCCATTTAAATTAATATGAAATATCAGAACTCCCCATAGCGAGTATCTGATATATACTATACCATATTGAAGGAAAGATTTTCTATAATTTATTCAATTTGTGATAAGCGCTATAGCCCAATGTGCGTTGTAGGGGCGGTCGTCCCTATATATAGTGGTCGCGAAACGGTTTCATTCGATTTTCGGACAGTCTGGGGCGCGAGAGTGTGCGTCACCTACGGTTCTATATAGCGATGGTAATGGTTTACGAAAACGGGCGTCTCTGTGTCCTCTGTGCCTCCGTGAGAGATCGTTTTTTGTCTTTTGTCTTTTTCCATTGTTTTAGTGGTAGTCACACGCCCCAACAGGACCGTTCCGGCAACTGTCCAACACACATCATAGGGCGTTTCTCGAAACGCCCCTACAGTTCTATATAGCGATGGTAATGATTTACGAAAACGGGCGTCTCTGTGTCCTCTGTGCCTCCGTGAGAGATCGTTTTTGTCTTTGTCTTTGTCTTTGTCTTTGTCTTTGTCTTTGTCTTTGTCTTTGTCTTTGATCTTTGTCTTTTATCTTTGTCTTTTATCTTTGTCTTTTACTGTCTACTGTCAACTGTCAACTGTCAACTGTCAACTGTCAACTGTCTACTGTCAACTGTCAACTGTCTACTGTCAACTGTCAACTGTCAACTGTCTTTATTCAATCGGCCATTCGCCGCTGATTATGTCATCAAGGGAACTGTTGTCTATTTGTTCGCGCAGCCACTTGATGATGGACCCGCCTTTTTCGTACCGGAAAGACTCAAGTTGCTTTATTAACTCGTCAACTCTGCTCATATCGTAATCTTCGCAAGCTTTGCGCAGCGTCTCTAAAAGCGCGATGTCTGGCGAGGCGGCAACCTTTTTAGTAATATCGTCAATTTTGGCGAGCGCTTTGCCTATATCATCAAGCAGCTTTTTTGCATTTTTTAGAAACGCGCCGTGGTTTGCTTTTACCATCTTTATGTCCCCCGCTTTAGACGCAAATTCAAGCTCTTCTGCGGCTTTACCAACTTCTTGGGCACAAATGGCATAACTTGAGCCTTTAATTCCGTGAACGGTGATGGCGTAATCATGCAAATTTTGCGCGGCCAGGTATTCTTCAACACTGTTTAATAATGTTTGTGTATTTGTAACGTAAGAACGCAACACTTGTATGTAAGAATTCTCATCATAGTTAAAACGTTTTAAACCTCTGATTATATCCAGGCCATTGATTGTTATGCTTTGAAACAGCGATTTATCCCATCCGCCCTCTCCGTCGGCGCTATTGTAGTTTTCGGGCAAAGGGACGCCATCTATCTCGCCATACAGTTCTTTTTCAAGCTCCTTATCCCTTACCCACTGACGTAGAATCGAATCCAACTTATTCAGCTCTATCGGTTTTGAAATAAACCCCTGAAAACCTTTGTTTAAAAACATCTCTTCGTTTCCGATGATAGCGTTTGCCGTAAAGGCGATTATAGGGATGTTCCTGGCGTAGTCCGTTTCAATTTCTTCCCGTATTATTCTTGTTGCCTCAATTCCATCCATCACTGGCATCATGTGATCCATGAAGATAGCATTATAACGGGGATTTTCGGCTCTTATCATGTCTATTGCCTGTTGCCCGCTCGTCGCACAGTCCACTTGAATCCCATAAGGTATTAACATACCTTTTGATACTTCAAGATTTGTAGCTACATCGTCCACAATGAGCACACGCGCGTATGAAAGGTTAATCCGCGCGATTTTCGCATTTTGTGCGCGCTGTGAGATAACATGGCGGAAACGCATAAGGTTAACGGCCGCTTCTATGCCGATTGGATCAAGAGACACGATTTTCTGGAGTATACGGATGGTAAATGTTGATCCCTGGCCATATTCGCTCTCGACCGATATGCTTCCATTCATCATCTCCACCAGATGCTTTGTTATCGCTAACCCCAGTCCGGTTCCCTCAGTTTTTCTATTTGTTTTTATATCCACCTGGTTGTACTCCTGGAATAGTTTTTGAATGTCCTGAGGCTTAATGCCAATACCGCTGTCCTTTACTGTGGAAATAATCCAAAGGTCGTCGCCTTCCATTTCAAATGATACGCTCCACTCGATGCTTCCTGAATTTGTGTATTTGAACGCGTTCGAGAGTATGTTGTTGAAAATCTGCTTTATACGCAGATCATCGCCGCAGAGTTTTTCGGGCAATTTCTCGTCCACAAATAGTATGAACTCCAGGAGCTTTCCTTCAGCGCGCATTATATTCAGCGTCACTACGTCATTTATAAGACTTGTAACATAGTATTCAACCGGATTTATTTCAAACTTTCCGGATTCGATTTTTGACAGGTCGAGAATGTCATTTACCAGGCTGAGAATAGTTAAGCCGGATGTATGTATTTTTTCAAGTTTATCCTCAAGCTCTGTGTTTAAATTATCTGTGCCTAAAGCAAGCTCTGAAAGCCCGATGACTGCGTTCAACGGAGTACGCATTTCGTGACTCATATTTGCCAGGAAACTGCTTTTCGCTCGCGTTGCAGCCTCCGCCCGCAAGTTCGCGCTGTATATTTCGGTGTTATCGTGCGATAACACCACAATACCTGTCAATTCGCCGCTATTATTGAAAGCCGGAGAAATTTTGATTGATAAAAATACTTCCTGCGTTTCGTTCGTTTCGTGGGAATGTTTGTCAATCAGCGAGTCAATAGCGCGGTTTTCTTTGGACAATATGACATCATTAAGCACCATTTCCAATTTATAAGCAAAATCATCGCTGAATAATTCTTTGGCAATTGACAAAAATGGCTTGCCAACTACATCGTTTGGAATTCGTTTTATGACTGATGAAGTACAAAGCAGAATATTCATGTCCGTGTCCAACAAAAATATATCGTCGGGACTGTTGTCGCGCAGCATTTGGTTGTATAGCATCTGTATTTCTTTTTCTTTTTCGTTGTAATCGCGTAACGCTGCCGCCTGTTTATATAGGTGCATCAGATTATCGTATTCCCTCTCTAATCGAGCGTTTTTACGTTTGAGGGAATTATATTCTTTGCTCAGGGAGGTATTTACCTGATTTTCGTGCGTCTCGTTTGCTTGATTTGCCAAGAATTAGTTTTTCCTTTCAAACACCATATCTTTCAATATTTAAAATGCGCACATTGTGAAAGTCGCGTTATGAAAACGGTTGACAGCCCTGTTGTTATTAATG
Source organism: Synergistaceae bacterium (assembly GCA_009776565.1). The sequence goes on from WRNQ01000028.1 coordinate 3,924, forward strand.
CTGGTTGGTGCAATTTCCCCAAAGGCATATAGCCCGGATACAGTAAGTTCAGACGGGAGCAGTTCCTTAACGAGATTCCCCTCCATGTTTTTTTGATCCGTCAAAAACATATTGCGCAAGCTGCAAGTGGCAATAAGCACGGTTGAGTACTTATAACCGCTCTTTTCGTCTTTTAATTTATTCAAAAACTCTTTCAGCCCCGCCTCGCTCGTTGTTACCACATCTTTATCGTCGCAATAACGCAAACCTATGTAAGAACCTTGAGGAACATTTGCGAAGCACATAACTTCACCGGTTTCTTTGTCGTATGTATTTAACGCTCTGGAAACTGAAATGCCGTCGTTATCATCAGCATTATTCATCTCCACAAAAAACTGATAGTTGAACAAAACTTTCGTTTGATCGTCAATAAATGGAAATTCTGCAATGTATTCGTACGCAGGCTTGCCATCTATCTCACAGATAATGTTATCATGCGCTTTTGTAACAAGCCGCTTATCAAGAGTTTGCTTACCCGCAAGGCTTTCAACTTGAAAAATTGGATTTATTTCACCGGAAATAAGCAGGATAGCCATCCGGTCGCCACCGGCTTCACCATCAAGAAAGACTTCTTGCTTGCAAAATTCAAAATCATCGGCGGCAATGTATCCAAAGACCGGTAGGTCTCCGCATACGCTTGAAAGATTGGCGACAACATCATCGGAAGAATAATTCTGTAAAATTGAAGATACGCATATAACTAAATTGGGTTCGGCAGTTGCAGACTGCTCTTTTAGATTACGATAAGCCGCTTGATAAGTTTTTTCAATCTCCTTTTGTGGGGAGTCTCCCATTGAACCGCTGATTGAAGCTGCAAANAGACAATTATCATCAGTTATAACATGGAGCACCACGGCAAGTTCATGATACCCTTCGTTTGTTATCATGGCTGCTGCTGCTGTCGTTCCGCCTATAACGCAGCAGCCAAGTTCACGGTTGATGGCGGATGAGAGCTCGCTAATATCCATCTCCGGCTGCCCGTGTAAAATTGCAAAAGTATTCTTGCATAAACTAAACTTATCTCTTATTTGGCTTGTAAGCTCTTCTGTTGCGGCTGCGATGTCATCCAGTTCATAGCTAATGGCGGTTGCAGATTTCATTATGTTTTCCCCCTTCTTTATCATACCATGTTGTGTAAAACAGGTTTGGGACGACCTCCCGGACGCCCATATTTTATGACTTCCGCTTCTATGGAGCGAAAACCAATTCAGTGGCGGTACTCATTCTGAGTATATTTGGCGCAACATGGATTGCGTCAAACGAATTGAACTATATGTATATCGGATAATATGTTTCTGGTATTCACCAAGGCAGTATTTAATATATGAATTTCATAAACGAAATTGATATATAATAATATTCTGTTAGTAATTTTGAATTGCGTTTAATATATCCGATTTCCTACCGACAAAAAAATGATAAATTTCCTGTCAAAATAAAGAGGTGGCAATTTGCGTATAAAATGCTTTTTCATGTGTTTTCTTTTTTTACTTTGTAATATTTCAAATTCCTGGGCTTCCGTTCATGATTACGATGTGGTTGTAGCGGGCGGCGGAACTGGAGGAATTATGGCGGCTATACAGGCGGCGCGGGACGGCGCCCGTGTTGCCGTATTTGAACCTTCGTCCTGGATCGGCGGACAAATGACAGCCGCAGGCGTATCAACTATGGATGATTTGAGCAGACAGAAAAGCGGGCTTTACCTTGACTTTATTTCGCGAGTGAATAAATATTATGAAGATATGGGTAAGTCTACGGGTACTTGTTATTGGGATTCGCGTTCGGTTGCTTTTGAACCAAGTGTTGGGGAGAAAATACTTTATGAGATGATAAACGAAGTTCGCGCTCCCATAAAGAGGACGGGAAAACGCGTGGGAGAAAAAGAAAGCGGACGCGTACTTGATGTATTTCTGAACTCTTCGGTAGTCGAAGTGTTTCGCAAAGACAAAAAAATAACGGGCGTTAAATCTATTGTAAGAAAAAAATCGGGCATGAGGAAATTTTATGATCAACAGGAAATGCAAGTTTCGTGCAAGGTACTTATAGACGCGACTGAGTACGGCGATGTGATACCGCTTGCTATGCTGCCTTATCGCGCGGGTAATTCATACTCTCCATTTATAAAGCTTGACGAATCAAAAATTCAGGATATAACCTGGACAGCGGTCATAAAATATTATCCCGGAGGAGCACCAAGAGATTTGATAGCTTACACCCCGTTATGGGGTTATGAAGAGGCAAAGCATAATTTTGAAAGTTACGTAACAGTCGATGGTAACGACTTTAAAGGAGTATTCCCGGTTGAAATGCCCGTTAACTTCGTAAGCCATAACGCATACCGCGCAATCCCTGATTCTTCAAGATACTACAGCTATGACGGCAATAGGCATAACTGGTCTTATATATCAAAAACCGGGGTAAACTGGGGTAACGATTATCCCGGGAAGCCGGGATGGAACAGCGGGAGAGCCGGACTGCCGGTGAGGTATCTGGAAGATTTGGATTTTCGTAAAAAAATGAATAAAGAAGCGTTTTTCAAAACACTCCACTTTATTTATTACATGCAGAACGAACTTGGCGATGCCGGCAGATATTGGTCAATAGCGGATGATGAATACTATAACGAGGACATTCCCCCCGAAATCTTAAATGAGATTCCCATGGATTGGCTTGAGATAGCTAAGAGGATGCCCGTTATCCCATATGTGAGAGAGTCAAGGAGAATAATCGGGGAGCGCACTCTCACATCATCTGAGCTTTTAAAGAATTCTCTCAGCTACCGCGACGGAGAGACAGGCTTTGAGTTTCCGAACGCTGTAGCTATAGGAGGATATACGCTTGACCTTCATCATGCTTCGGAGGACGGAGATCTTGAATGGGAGTTCGGAGAAACTAACAGTTCCATAGCCTCCAACAGACCGCGGGGAGCTTTTCAAATTCCGCTTAATATTATGATCCCAAAGGGTGTCGACGGATTTCTTGCGATTGAAAAAAACATGTCGATGTCCAGGCTTGCTGCCGGAGCTATACGACTTCAGCCAATAAGCATGATGACCGGACAGGCTGCGGGCGCACTGGCGGCGCTTGCGACCAGCCTACAAATGGAACTTCGTGAAATACCGGCGATAAAAGTTCAAACAAGGCTTGTAAATAATGGAGTTTTCATTTCATTATGTAAATACTCTGATGTTACGCCCGAAAATCCTTTTTTCGGAGCTGTTCAGATTTCAAACCTTTATGGCTTATTTCAGCCTCTGGACTATCCACACGCGCCTTCATACAACATCTCAGACCTTGACGACCCAAAGTTAGCTATGGCAATACTCAGAGGCGCCGATAAAGGGATATTTGGAATTGAAGAGATGATTTCCAACAAAGATGCTGAGGACTCCGTTAAGAGAGCTTTAAAGGCTTTATCTCTTGAATATAATGGAATAAAGCCAATCAAAAATCCCGGAAGGCTATCGTCAAGAGCTGATTTTGTAAGTTATCTGACTGAAAGCTTCAGATTGAAAGATTTGGAAGAAAAGTCAAACGTACAGTTTTACTCTGACGTTCCGCCTGAACACAGGGCATTTGATGCGGTCAGTATACTACAAAAAATTGGAGTTCTTGATTCTGCGAAAGGGGCGAAATTTCATCCCGCAAGACCCATAACCCGTGGCGAGGCGGTAGAACTGCTTGTCAAAGTTATGGATTTTGCTTCGTTGAAAAAAGGAAAATAGCGCCATGAATGAAGGATGGAAAATTACCGCTTGCCCGCATGACTGTCCAGGCGGCTGCACGATGAAAGCCCGCTTTATTGACGGTAAAATAGAAATCGAACCGGAACGTTCAAACCCATACACAAAATTTATATGCGCAAATGGATTGCGTTGGAGGCAAAGAGCTCTCTCTGCAAATCGCCTGAAGACTCCTGTTTTACGTACAGCCGCCGGTTGGAAAGAAATATGTTGGGAGGAAGCTTGGAGTATTTGGGCGCAAAAAATAGAGGAGAGCATATCAAAATATGGCCCCACATCGTTGATGTTTTACAAAGGCGCAGGTTCCTTGTATTTCTCAAAGTTGCTGATGAAGCTGATTTTTCATGAGTTGGGAGGCTATACCGGAATGAAAGGCTCCCTTTGTGGAAGTATCGGAATTGAAGGACTAAATACCTGTACCGGTAAAAATAAAGGTTTGACGGAATTATCGCCTTTTGTGCCTGTTGAACATTTTAAGAGGGCAAAAGCAGTAATGCTCTGGGGCAAGAATATATATGAAACGCATCCTCAGTTAATTCCTGTTCTAAACGATATGAGGAATAATGGGACAAAAATAGCTGCGGTAGAAATAAGAGAATCACCCACTGTCAAACACGCTGATAAATACATTAAAATAGCTCCCGGAAGTGACTGGGCATTAACCGCATGGTTATGCCGCGCGCTTGTTGAGCGCAATCTCACTGCTCCAAACTGGCGAAAGCGGGTAGTGAATTCCGCCGATTTTGAAAAATTTATTCTTGCGCTTGACAGCGATAATCTGATTGCCATATCGGGATTAAAACGTTTTCAAGCGGAAGATTTACTGACGTGGCTAATTTCAAATAAGCCGGTATGTCACCTTCCTTCACATGGATCTCAGCGATATTTACATGGCAACCTGCAATTCATGTGGATATTTGCCCTGGTTGTTTTGAGCGGCGCTTTTGACGACCCTGCGGCGGCGCTGTCATTTGGGAAGGAAGAACATTTACTTTTTCCCGAAAGCCGGATATTTAATAACGTAAAATCTCCGGAAGTGAGAGAATTGCCCGTCGGATGCTGGAGCAATTTCATTGGAAGGATTACGCCTCCAATAGAAGTGCTCATGATAGCCAATGCCAATCCTCTGCGTCAGTCTCCAGATATTGCGGGTACAAAATCCGCTATGTCAAAAATTCCTTTTAAGGTTTGCAGCGACCTTTTTATGACGGATACTGCAAAAATCTGTGATCTGGTGCTGCCGGCGTCTTCTTTTCTGGAAGACGAGGATTGGATTGCCTCTTATTGGCACAGTTACCTGGTAAGAAGCGAGAAAGTGATACCGCGCTATGCGGATTCAAAGTCAGATGTGGAGATATACGCAGGACTTTCGGACGCCCTAAAGCTTAATATTGATTTAATTGGGGCGAAACGTCGGATGGACAAGTCGTTGCTGGAGGATAAAAGACTTCGTTGTGTCAGCGACCGGGTTTATTTATGCAATGAACAAAGTTACTGGCTTTCTGATTCAATAGCGGAACTTCCTGTGTCCATACCTGAAAATGATACAAAAGAAACTCAAAGTGAAGTCCGGCTTATTACGGTGCATTGCAGGAAATATATAAACGGGCAGAGCGATGAACCGCATGTCAAAACAACTACCCGGGATGATTTTGGTTTTTTGGGTGAAGATGATATAATTCCTGAAATTTATCTTAACCCGGATAAAATGAGAAAATTAAATATAAAATTGGGGCGGAAGATAAGAGTTGTATCATCAAATAAAAACGTTGTCCATATGAAAGTGAAGGAAGATTCTTCCATTTCAGAAGAATATGCTATTGCTTATCAGGGAGGAGAGAGTATTAATTTGCTTACAAATGCGTATGAAGCTCCCGGAGGGGGCGCCCCATACGCAGAGTGCTTTGTACGGATTGATTCTTAACATGTTTTTTCATAAATGCTATAATTATGTATAAAAGTGTTAAAATAATATTTCTCTCATTTTAAAAAAGGAGTGTTTTTATATTGAAAATATTTTATAGGCTCTTGTTGCCGGCTATTATAGTTATTCTTATGGCATCCGATGCTAATGCGGCTCAATCGGTTAATGTCGAACAATATCTTAATCTGGTACGCATTCAAAATCATTCGTTGCTTGCTGCTGCTAAGAACGTTGAAGCGGCTTATTATCAAGTACTGGCTTCAGTGGGCTATCAGCGGCTTCGTGCTGGCATAAATGTTAATGCTAACTACAACACAGTGCAACAATCAGCGGGAGGTAATACATATAACCCTGTCGGATACTCAATTACGCCAAGTATATCTCAGACGATAGACATAAGCGGAGTTTTTAAACTGAGCGAAAGGCAGTCGATATTAGGATATGAGTCTACAAGAGTAGCGTTTGATAACTCTATCAACAATATTCTTGCTTCGGCGGAAGACGCTTATTGGGGTGTCGTTATGGCGCGCGATAATGTTAATTTGCAGAGGGATATTTTGCGTCAGAGACAGGAAAACCTTCGTGTAACTGAAGAAAAGTATAATCAACAGCTTGTTCCAAAGCTTGATGTGATAAGAGCTACATCTTCGGTTTCCGACGCTCAAAACTCAATAGTAAACGCAGAAGGAACTTTGCTCAACCGGCTTGCGGTTTTAAGAAATTATGCCGGAGGAGTATTTATTGAGCCAAGTGTAACAAATTTCTATGTCCCCGAGCTTTCTATCAGCGTTAACGATGCTGTAGCCATAGAGAACCACCCAAGCGTTAGGCAAAGAAGGATTTTACTGGCGCAATCCGAAGTACAAAAGCAAATAGCGCAAAAAGGTATGGCGCCGACATTGGGAGCTTCCGCAAATTGGAATTTGTTGTATGGAACTTCCGCCGGCAGCAGTATGGAAAGAGGAGATAATGTTTCTGTGGGATTATCTTTGAATATTCCTATATCTGACGGAAATCAAACAAAATATGAAACTTTCAGCAGGTCGGCTGCAACGCTGGCGGCAATGGAAGATTTAATAGAATCGGAAGCTTCAGTCATACTAAATCTCACTGTTGCGCTTAATGACTGGTATATGGCGAAATCTCTTGAAGAAAACATGAAGCAGCAAGTTGAACGCTCGAATGAGGAGCTCAAAATAACCGAGCTCATGTATAACGAGGGAATGGGAAGCCAATTGGATCTTATAACTGCTCAAACTGATAACCAGGCCGTAAGGACTAATTACATCAATGCCGTAATGGGAATGTATTCCGCTATAGTAAGTCTGCGTCAAGCTATGGGAGATTATGCTCCGGCCGTTGAGGGGACATGGAAGGACGCGCTTGTAAAATATGGAGTAAAAAAAGGTGAAAAAAGCGTCGATAAAAACAATGATAATGTTGAAATACTTCCTCAAAATGAGGAAATATTTATAAATGTACGAGGAATTGACATCCCGCTCTCTTCTGCCATTGAATGGCTTAGGGGCGGAGCGGAACCTTCAGAACTGCAAGGATCAAGTTCGATCAATATGCCACTCAGTAAGAAAAATCCTGACGGAACCTATGAAGCCGTCAAATTTAATGGAGGAAAGGAAATTTCGTTAGAAGAAGCTCTTGACTGGCTGGATAAGTAATACAGCCAAAAGTATTAACTATTTAAAGCATAAATAAGTTTTATTACAGTTTGTTATTACTAAATTCTTTCTTTATCCCGCGTGAATGATATTCATCGAAGGAATATAGTGAGCATGTATGTTTTTTTGTGCTTTTTTAAAAAATGCAAACTGCAAAAGCATGTGTCACGCAATAACTTTTAGCGCAAGTAGAAGGACGCGCCTACTAATATGAAATGTTTTTGAGTTTTGCATTGGTTAATACTTTCAAATAATGAAACAAATTGAAAGTTGGTGTAACCAAATGATTAAAAAAATTATTACTTTTATTGCAATGTTTATAGTATTTATAGCGCCGTGTTCGCCGGTTTACTCCTCCGGTTTGCCGGAGGATATCAGTATAAGTTCATCGAACAAAGATGTACCCCTTGATTTAGCCCTTGAGTGGCTGAGAGGAGAAACGGAACTTCCGAAAGAGCTTGATGAAATCCCGATAACAGTTCCGTTAATGAAGCCTGATGAGAAAATCTTCAGTGAAAACTACCAGGTAAACGCAATTTCTCATGTGTTTTTACAGCATAATAAACAACTTGATAACGTGACTGCAAATGAATATGCCAATATTATAAGGAACACAAGCGAGAAATTTGGAGAAGATCCGTTCATTATTGCGGCGCTCGTTGTTGTTGAATCAAGTGTACAGAATGATGCTCTTTCAAAAGGCGGAGACTTTGGTCTCATGCAGGTAAGATGGAAAGTTCATAAGAACAAATTAATTAAGAAATATCCTACGATAAAAACTGAAATAGACATGTTTAAGCCTAAAGAAAATATAACAGCAGGCACGGAAATATTCTCTAATTATAGAAAATCCGCCGATGGAGATATTAAAAAGGCTATGGTAGCATATTCCGGGGGGAGTTCAACCCACTGGACGAAAGTAAATAACGTGGTATCTCAGATTAAGGCTAAATATAACGAGTTTTCAAATGGGTAACAACAAGCTGTTACAAAGGAAGTCTCCCGCCCCGGGCAGGCAGGGCGCTCAAAAAAGTCTGGCAGCGCGGGCTGGAATATATTTGTTGCGGAATAAGGCGGAAAAATGTTTACGACCATTTTTCTGATATAATACAGGTTAGTTTTTATTGATCGAACGGTAACAATAACTTGGTATTCAAATGCCTGCCCCCTTTGCTGTTTTGTGCGCGTCCTCACGCAGACAGGCTGTAAAGGAAGTTCTGAAGGAGATTTGCAGCTCTTTTTGGGGAGACTGCGGAAGAAGTTTCCAATCGCGACAAAAGGCATTTTATGAGATGCCCTGCGGTTTTTGTGCTCGTGTTTCAGTCTTGAGCCAACACTCGAACCTGTTGGATTTATTCTTTATTGATTGGATGACGGTAGATTTTACACTGACAGAAAACTTAAAGATAAGCCGTATTTTTAAAATTTAGGATCGGGTCAAGACACCCATGACACGTTATTGTGGGGATTGGCGTCGCCAAAAGCGACGCCATTTTTGGTAAAAAATAATTGCAAATGTTATATTTTGTGGTATTATAACTACACCCATTACTCAGTTGTTTGCTTATGCTGCTTCTTAGTTCCGGGATTTTTAAATTGAGGAGAAAATTATGATTACTAAGGAAAAGAAACAGGTTTTAATAACGGAATATCAAACGCATGAAAATGACACGGGTTCGCCTGAAGTACAGGTGGCGGTTCTTACGGAAAGAATAAGGGAACTTACCGAGCATATGAAAATTCATGTAAAAGATTTCCATTCGCGTCGCGGTCTTCTTAAAATGGTAGGGCGCAGACGCAAATTATTGCGTTACCTAAAAGATACTGATTTTGACCGCTACAAGAATTTAATAGGAAAACTAGGATTACGACACTAGTTTCAATAGGGGTAAGAATAAACAAACCGCGCTCTTGAAATCAAGAGCGCGGTTTGTTTGAAGGGGCGGTCCCTGTCCGCTAAAAGCAGCTGAAAAGGACGGCGTCTGCACGTAACAGGGCAGACGCCGTCCTCGATAATTACCGAAAAGCAATAAGAATCGGATTACTTTTTCCTTGTCGCTATTAACGGAATAAACGCAAATATAACTATCAACGGATATATAGCGTTGCATCCTTCAACATCATCGTCATCATCACCGCCGCCGCCAAATATTGATTTTCTGCCTCTGAATTCAACTATTAGGAGCTGGTCGGCGCTATCATTTGAGCTGTTATTAACCAGATAAATCTCGGCTGTTCCGTATACAACATGTATTGTATTGAAGCGAGCTATAACTTTTTCTCCGTCAAATTCCAAGGAATAGCTTGCACCCGGTGTAACGGGGGTGACGTATGCTATTTTATAACCGTTAAGCATACTATTTGACAAAATAATTCCCTGATCCACGAACGGTTCTGACCAAACAAGCTTCTTACTTTCAATTTTTGCTCCTTCGGGAGCTTTTCCTCCAATAAGAACAACTTCAGGCGCTACGGGCTCAAAATCTTCCTCAGCTCTATAGCCTTTGAATTCAACTACCAGGATTTGATCGATACCGGCTGAACCTTCCTCGACCAGATATATCCTGGCTGTTCCGTCTGTCAGAGCCAGTCTGGTAAAGCGCGCTATTATTTCGTCTCC
>WRNQ01000029.1 GCA_009776565.1 Synergistaceae bacterium
CGGCTCTTGACGGGACCGTTCCGGCAGCTGGTCAACACACATCATAGGGCGTGAGCGCGAAACGCCCCCACGGTTCTATTTAGCGATGGCCTGGGTTTATAAAATCAGACGACCTGCACTCTTTCAAGAGATTTCTTTGTCTTTGTCTTTGGTTTTGGTTTTGGTTTTGGTTTTGGTTTTGGTTTTGGTTTTGGTTTTGGTTTTGCTTTGTCTTTTGCTTTTACTGTCTACTGTCAACTGTCAACGGTCTACTGTCTACTGTCAACTGTCAACTGAATATTTACATAAAGCAATTTAGGCTATTGTCCTCAAGACAAAATTATCATATAATCCATTATTACGTGCCCTGACTTTTTGTAAAACTAAAAAGTCCGCATAGTCCACAGGGAGGAGGTGAGTAGCGTGCGACCGTACGAAATGATGGTATTAATGAATCCGGATATTGAAGAGCCAAAAGAGGAAACTGATAAAATTGAAGAGGTCGTGCGTAGTCTTGGCGGTGANATAGTCAAGACAGAAGTTCTTGGCAAGAAACGTCTTGCTTATGAGATTCATAANAATATTGAAGGTAATTATGCTCTNTTAATTTTTAACCTTGAACCTCAGCAGACTTTTGAGCTTAAGCGCGTGCTTGGTTTGCGTCCGAATGTTTGGCGTCAGATGATGATTTTACTTGATGAATGAGGAGCAATCATGAGAGGTTTTAACAAAGTTATACTTATAGGTAACATTTCACGCGATCCTGAACTGCGTTATACGCTGAATAAGCGCGCGTACGTTCGTTTTAGCATTGCTGTAGGTTATAGTTGGAAAGACCAAAACGGAGAGGTCAAAGAAAACGTTGATTTTGTTCCCGTAGTAGCGTGGGGTCCTCTTGCTGAATTCTGCGGCAAGTACCTCAAGAAGGGTTCCGGTGTATTAGTTGAAGGACGGATACAAACGGGAAGCTACGAAGCCAAAGACGGGTCAGGAAAACGTTATACTACGGATGTTCTGGCATCTACAATACAATTTGTCGGCGCCAAAAAGGACGACGGCGGCGGGAGAAATTACGATAATGGAGTTCGCGAAACCCAAACAAGGACCAAAAGTCAAAGCGTGAGGGACATCGGATTCAGCGACGAAGATTTTCCCACTGATTTTTCCGAGATGGATTTGGATGAAAATGGGCTTGACGCTGAAATTCCATTTTGATTTAATTTTTGCCAAAGGAGGACATATAAATGAACGGAGATAAAAATTTCGGCGACCGCGGGCGCGGAGTGGATAAGGATAAAGACAAAGACGATCGTGGTCGCGTAATGCGCCGTGGGGGCGGGATGGGCGGAAAAAGGCGCCCTAAGTTCTGCTATTATTGCGTAGAAAAAACTGAAATTGTAGATTATAAAGATGTGGAAAAACTCCGTAAATACATCAGCGAGCGTGGAAAAATAATTCCAAGACGTATTTCCGGCAGTTGTGCAAAGCATCAACGGCAATTAACAGAAGCAATAAAGCGCGCGCGTTTTATGGCATTGCTTCCCTTCTCGCTTGATTAGCTAATGTTTAAAAATGAAGACAAGGGGGAGGGGCCGAATAAACGGTTTCTCCCCCCTTTTGTTCAATATACCGAATGGCTGTGGTTAAGCTTTTTATCAGCCGTCTTATTCGTTTCGGGGATATATGCGCCAATTATAGGTTCCTCATTATCGAAACTTGCCTATCTTCCCGCATTGTTGGCGGGAGTAGCGGCGTTTGTGGGCACGGCGCTGGCTCTGGTAGCATCTGTTCCCATATCGTTGATAGGAATAAGACAGGGGATAAAAAAAGCTTTTCTTGCTGTTGTGTGCGTTTCGGTGGTCTTATTTTTAGCATTCGGCGATGTAGGTTTAACATCATTTGCTTTGGACGTCGGTTTATTGGGTGTTCTTTTCTGCTATATTGCAAGAAAAACAAACACAGCGGGAGAAGCAATTTTTGGGCTTATAATAGTTGCGCTCACCGCAAAACTTGTTTTAATGGGATATATGTACTATACCAGGGGACAAAATCCATTTTTGCTTGATGAAGGCTATATAGATGATTTGTTAATAAAATCTTTCAAAGCTTCCGGCACTTCGATGGATGTTTTGAANACAGCAAAGCAGTATATTTTCATGTCAATTCCGACTTTTCTTGTTGCGGCCGCCGGGTTTGAAGTATTCGTAGATTATTTATTGATATCAAAGATAGAAAACAGAAGGCAAAGAATTAGAAACGCGGGAGAAACAGAAACAAATGAGTTAAAAATCCATCCTCTGCCTCCCTTCGAGCAATGGTCATTTCCTCGTAGCTTGCTGGCAGCGTTTTTTATAGCTTTTATTATTCCATTGTTCAGCGATTCCGACATTATGCTTCTCAGTATTGAGCTTAACTTAATATTCCTGTGCTGTTTGATGTTCTTTATTCAGGGAATTAGTTTCACATGGTGGTTAACGTTGTTGAAGAATTTTTCTTATGGAGTGCGACTTTCAATCTTCTTCGTTCTGTTTTTCGTACCGGTTTTATCAATGGGGTTTATTATAATAGGATCATTTGACATTGCGCTTAATATAAGGAAAAGAATACGGAGGAATACTAAATGAAAGTAATACTTATAAAAGATGTAAGCAAGCTGGGCAAATCGGGAGATACGATTGATGTTGCGGACGGATACGCGCGGAATTTTCTTATTACGCGAGGATTAGCCAAAGAAGCAACTTCAGGTCTCATAGCCGAGGTAGACTCACGTAAAGCAAACGAGAAAGCAAAGGAAGATAAAATAAAAAAAGAAGCTGAAGAGATAAAAAAGAAAATCCAGGACAAGACAGTAAACATTCATGTGAATGCAGGCGAAAAAGGCAAGCTTTTCGGCAGCGTAACCAGCGCCCAGGTAGCGGAAGCTCTAAATACTTCGTATAAGCTGAACATAGATAAACGCGCCATAAAATTACCGGAAGCCATTAAACAGGCTGGTGTGTTTCCAATTACGATACATCTTTATCGCGAAGTAGACGCTATTATGACTCTGCTCGTCGAGGCGGCAAATGGCGCCTGTATATGACCGCATACCACCAGCTAATTTAACGGCGGAGCGCGCAGTTCTTGGCTCTTGCCTGCTTGATCCTGAAGCTCTTTCCGATATTCTCGAAATTTTGATATCGGAAGACTTTTATGACGTCAATCATATTGATATGTTTCAAGTCATATACGAACTGATTGCAAACCGTAAGCCTGTAGATATAATTTCTGTAAGTGAAGAGCTGGTGAGGCTCGGCATTTTCGAAAAACTTGGAGGACAGCCGTTTATTGCCGGATTAATAGACGAGGTTCCAACGACCGCAAACGCAGTTTATCACGCCAACATAATTAAAGGGCATTCAATCCAGCGTAAGCTTATAGAAGCAGGGAACCACATTGTCAGATTAGGGTACTCAATTGGAATGGACCCGGCGGAAGCGCTTGACGAAGCGGAAAGAGCAATTTTTGAAGTAGCTCAGAAAAGAAGCAGTACAAGTATAAGATCAATTTTCGATATTTTAAGAGGCGGAACATTTGATCGGGTAGAAATGCAATACAAGAGCAAAGGGGCTGAATTTGAAGGTTTCTACTCAAGTTTTGCGGATCTTGATCATATAACACGAGGATTTCAAAAAGGCAGCTTGAATATAATAGCCGCAAGACCGTCAATGGGAAAAACAGCGCTTGCTTTGAATATCGCTCAATTTGGTGGAGTAAAAACGCAGAAATCACAGAAAACGAAGGCGCCGGTATTGATATTCAGCCTTGAAATGTCTGCTGAACAGTTGGCTCTGCGCATGTTAAGCAGTGGAAGCAGAGTGAACTCGCATAAGATACACACCGGAATGTTAAGCACAAACGAATGGAACCAGCTTGTAAAAGCAGCCGGAGAACTGGAATCTTTGCCGATTTATATAGATGACAGCTCAACGCTTACGACAATGGATTTGCGAACCCGNTGCCGGAGGTTCAAGTCAAAACACNCAGACCTTGGNATCATCATTGTGGATTATTTACAATTAATGAATCATACGAGCGGAAGAAGCTACGAAAACAAACAACAGGAAGTCGCCGAAATATCAAGGACACTTAAAGCAGTGGCAAGAGAAACCGAATGTCCGGTACTTGCTCTTTCTCAGTTATCAAGAAGCGTTGAGTCCCGTCAGGAAAAGAAACCGTTATTGTCTGACCTCCGTGATTCAGGCGCCATAGAACAAGATGCGGATGTAGTCATGATGCTTTACCGCTCCGACTATTACAGCGGTGAACCAAATCTGGAGAACAACAGCGAAGCGTCTCTCAATATAGCCAAGAACAGAAACGGACCCACCAAAGAGATATCCCTGTTTTTTGACCGTGAATATACGTTATTCACAAACGCCGTCTCCTTTAGATGACCAGGTTCTCAGCTCTCAATTCTCAGCTCTCAATTCTCAGTTCTCTATTCTCTATTCTCAGCTCTCAGCTCTCTATTCTCAGTTCTCTATTCTAAGTTCTCAGCTCTCAGTTCTCAGTTCTCTATTCTCTATTCTCAGCTCTCAGTTCTCTCAACTAAGCTCTAAAACCTTGCTGCTACCTTTAAATGATAACAAGTTGAAAATCGAACGTAGGCGAGGCGGCTTCTGCGACCCGACGCGATGGCGTAGATAAACCTACGTCGAGCAAGGGCGAGCGAAAAATAACGAAGCATACGGTTGATTTCAACTTGTTTAGGCGGCGCCGATGTTTATTGAACGTACCCTTCCATCATTTTCGCGTCTTATCACAATGCCGCGGTTNGGGGTTTCCATGTATGAAAGCACTCCATCTCTATATTTATTTGGCGCTCCTATTATTCTATACACTTCTTCAAACGTTATTCCAACCGAAAGACCATTTGGCAGATTGTGACCTCTGCCCGTAATCTGGATGCCCTGTACTATATTTTGCCGTAACGTTATACTTAAACTTGTATAGTCAAGAACTATTGTATCCCCTCTGGTCTGTTGATTGACCGGCTTGCCCAGAGTCGCCTCTATTTCTTCACCACTTGAACCGAACGAGTTAAGTAAGGCGTCAGTATATCCGGCCGGAAGAGAAGCAGCGCGCCCGTCAAAAGGAAGCGCGTACTGTCCATATATCCAACCCTCCCTGTCGTTTACCTGAATCTTGTACCACACACCTGTAAGGTTCCTGTCAGTAGCTGCGAGGGATGACACATCATCCGTCTTCCATTGTTCCAAAAGGGTGTAAGTGTTATTAACCGGAAGACGCTGTATGGATCTTGAAACAGTTGTATGATTTTCTCTGAGATTAACTCCATCGCCGATAGTGACTATTTGTTGAGCCGGAACTACTGACATGTTCGGAAGCCTCCAAACTGTCGGTTGATTCTCAGTTTCGCCTGAAACTACTAAATTAATTGATTCAAAATTCTCATCAAAGATATCCGGGGGCGTATCAATATCATCCGGTATATCATTAATATTAATAATCTGAGTTACATCATCTGTTTTGTTTTGGGGCTCGACCCTTTTGATTCCCTTATAAATGAAAGTGCCCACGCCTCCAATAAAGCAAACTGTCAAAAGGAAAAGCAATGCACGCTGAAATACTGAAACTTTTCTTCTCTTCCGTGATTGCGTGTAACGTCCGAACGACTGATATGAGCTGTCAACTTCCAGACTGCGCTGTTTTTTTGATTGAGTTGACAAAGGTTTGAAAGGGGCGTCATCGCTTTTCTGACTTTCCTCATCATTTATTCTATTCGGAGAAGTTTTTCTGACTACAGGCACTACTTCGACTTCTTCCGGTTTATCGTTAATGAAGTTTTTATTTATTTCGGTTTCTTCATTATCATCATTTTCATTCATATTTTCGTCTTCTTTAATTGCTTTGTATCTATACCTGCGCTTTACATCGCGCGTTTCCGCTTCTGTCTCCATTCCAACGATCCTAATGGTTTCTTCTTTTTTTTCTTCAATTATTTCTTCTTTCATGTCTTCCTTCACATCTTTGAATCCGCCCACCTCTGCATTATTAAACTCATTCTGAGGCGTGTCATCCGGTTTATCTTTTGATGAAACATCAACCTTGCTATCGGGATGTGCATATAGTTCCGTTCCGCACAAAGGACAGAATTTATATGAAATCGGAACATCAATTCCGCATGTCAGGCATACTTTGGTCTCTCTTTGTCTTTGCGGGGATGATTTTATTGTTAACGCGTCAGTTCCTTGCGGCATTGAGTACGAAGAGCGTCTTTTGGGTATTTTAGTATACTTTACTTTTGCCGCCGATTTCTCTTCCCCATCGTCTTCCGCGTCTTCATCATCCTCGTCCCCGTCCTCGTCTTCATACTCTTCGTCGTCGTACTCATCGTAATACTCATCCTCGGAGTATCCGTATCTCTCTTTATATTTTGAGCGTTTGAACATAATTAAATATATAAATGTGATAATGGTTATTGAGCCAAAAGAATAAGCTAAAATATGACTTTGGGAGTATCCCAAATACGTCATGACCGTTGCTGTAAAAAGAAAAATCAGGCTTAATAATTTATGATTAAAAGCCAGAACTCCGCCTATAAACCCAAACAAAGAGCCAATGCAAAGCGTTACTGTCCACCAAAACGGAGAAGAAGCCGCCCGGGCTATTCCCAGATTTGTAATGAAAAGCATTATTCCGCGCCAAAGCGTAGCTAAAGTTGTTCCGAGAGATAAAGCTAATATAAGCCACCGCACCTATAATCCCTCCAATGTAAAACTAGTAAACGAAATTTCAAATTAGTAATGTATCTTTATAATGCATCTTTATTATGATACCTATATTTTATACTAAAGGCAACCTGCCGCCCTAAAAAGTCTGTCTTTTAACGCCTGCCCAATTCCAAACTGATTTGGGACCTCTGCAATTATACAGCTAACGCCTATTTTTTCCATGCTTCTGAAGCTTGCGTAAACGCCCCTTGCATAATTTTCTACGCACTTGAATATTATCTTCTCCTTACATGGGCTATTGCAATAAAAATCCGGCTGATTCAGGCCAATATATCCATAACTCCCGGAACAGGAAAAAGACTGTTTTTCATTTGTTCCGTTATCGTTCTCCCAAAGCAGCAGAGGGATAAAAGGGGCATAATGTTTATATCGGGTTCCCGGCGAGCTTTTTAACATTGCCGATGTGGGAATTGTTAGCTTCACTCCAAGAAATTCTTCAATAAGCTCGGTTGGCGCCCCGCCCGGACGCAGTAGAAATACGTTCTCTCCCGACACGTCGATTACGGTGGATTCTATTCCAATATCACATATTCCCCCGTCGAGAACAATGTCAATAAATTCTTCCGCACCCGCGTCCTGTATTACCGCCGCCGCGTCCGTTGGGCTGGGGCGCCCGCTTCTGTTAGCGCTTGGGGCGGCTATGGGGCTTCCTAAAGACTCTATAAGAGCAAGCGGTACAGGATGAGATGGCATTCTGAATGCAACTGTATCAAGGTTTGCTGTAACACTGCGCGGTACGACAGGTTTTGCAGGAAGCACCAAGGTCAGCGCCCCGGGAAAAAATCTGTCCATAAGACCGCGCGCGCATGTATTTACATACGCGAAATCATCAGCTTCGGCAGGGTCCGAGATATGTAAAATAAGAGGGTTATCGACAGGTCTGCCTTTAGCTTCAAAAATTTTTTTCACGGCTCGCCCATCCAATCCATTTGCGCCAAGTCCATATACAGTTTCTGTGGGAAACGCCACCAGCCCGCCCGCTTTTAATACGCCAGCAGCTTCAAGAATTATATCCTTTTCCGGATTCCATCTGTCGACAGATAAATATTTCAAGCGCTATTAACCTCACGTTCATCCCGGAAGAGAGAGTAAAATTTATCACGGTACTCCGGATAAGTTCCATTTATTATAGCCTCTCTTGCGTCGCGTGCAATCCGGATTAAAAATCTTAAATTGTGTTCGCTGCACAGCCTTGCGGCAAGAATTTCGCCCGCACGGTACAAATGCCTGAGATAGGCTCTTGTATGCAGCCTGCATAACGTACAGTCGCAACCCGGATCAAGCGGCGAAAAGTCCCTCTCATACTTTTTTGCCTTTATATTTACCTGTCCGAAGGACGTGATAAGCGTCCCATTGCGACCATTACGCGTGGGAAGGACGCAGTCAAACATATCTATTCCGCGCGCTATCCCTTCAATCAGGTTTGTCGGGTAACCGACTCCCATAAGGTAACGCGGCTTATTGACAGGCATTATGGGACCCAGCACGTCAAGTATCCTATACATTTCCGAATGAGGTTCTCCCACCGAAAGACCTCCTATCGCGTAACCGGGAAAATCAAGTGAAATTATCTCCTTTGCGGAGCGAATTCTAAGATCGTCAAATATTGAACCCTGAACTATGCCAAAAAGAGCCTGCGGCTCTTTTTGCCCGCTATTTGCATTGAGCAGTTTTTGTTTACCATGTATTTCACGGCAACTCCCCGCCCATGTGGTAGTCCTGCGAACAGCGGCTTCCGCATCTTGTTTTGTGCAAGGATATTGTGAGCATTGATCAAAACACATCATAATATCGGCGCCGAGTTTCTGTTGCACGCTCATAGCCCATTCAGGAGACATGAAATGCCTTGAACCGTCTATGTGAGAACGACATTCCACGCCGCTNTCAGTAATTTTATTCAGCCGGCTCAATGAGAACACTTGAAATCCGCCGCTGTCCGTCAGAATCGGTAAATCCCAATTCATAAATTTATGCAGCCCTCCGGCCTCGGAAATTATATCCGCTCCCGGACGCAAATATAGGTGGTATGTATTACCAAGAATAATCTGTGTTTCAATCTCGTGAAGTTCCCTTGCGGACATCGCTTTTACCGTGCCTAATGTTCCAACAGGTATAAATACGGGAGTTTTTATTGTCCCATGAGGAGTGACCAATTGTCCCGCGCGCGCTCCGGTCGTTTTACATGCAGCTTCAATTTTGAATTCAAACATTACGTTCCGTTACCTGCCATCTTCGGGAAAATGGTCATAATGTTTTGTTTGACCTTTTCTGCAAGTTCATCTGTACTCATATTGCGAACGGAAGCTATTGTATCGTAAACATATTTGACGTTAGCAGGCTCGTTAAGTTTGCCCCTGAAAGGGAGAGGAGCAAGCCATGGACAATCCGTTTCGCATAGTATTCTGTCAACAGGTGTTATCCGGGCGACTTCGCGCAGTTCTTCATTTTTTTTATATGTAATTGCTCCGGTGAATGAAATGTAATACCCAAATGAAAGAGCTTCTTCAAGATATTTCAGCCCTCCCGCATAACAATGAAAAATTCCGCTTAGCGGCGCTCCTTCGTTGCGCAATATCGCAAGCGCGTCGTCCATCGCGTCGCGTATGTGCAAAACTATCGGAAGGCCGGTTTCCCTGGCTATTTTTATATGTTCACGAAAAACCTGCTTCTGTTTTTCTCTTGGGCTATGGTCATAAAAATAGTCAAGCCCCGTTTCGCCTATAGCCACCATCCTTTTTTCATTCAGCAGTTTAATTAACTCTTCATGAAATCCAATATCAACAGTTTTTGCGTCATGCGGGTGAATCCCCGCCGTTGCGTAAACGCCCCGGTTCGAATATCGCGCCGCAAGTTCCGCCGCTTCAGCGCTGCTTGACATATCATTTCCTATAACTATAAATTGCTCTACTCCCTCACTTTGGGCGCGGTCAAGGTAAAAGTCAACCGAGCCGCGAAATTCTCCGGTATTCAAATGGCAATGAGAATCAATAAGATAATTCAAATAAAGTAACTCCTATTCATATTTAAAAAAGGCTGTAGTTTGGCGCCGTATTGCTGCTACATTTTATCCANGCAGCTTAACAAAAAACGCGTCAGTTTGATGTATACATTATCAAACTGACGCATTATATACAACTATGGTTAAATTTCTTTCTTGAGGGCAGTGAACGACTCCATTGCCATAAGCACCGCAAGGACAAGGAGTATTACCGCCATACCGCCGAGCAGGAAATTAGGGTTAGCAACTCCAATAAACGAGCTCTTGACCATGAACAACAAAGCCGTAATAGTGGTAACAAGCATGAACCACATCGGATACATGAGGAAGGCGTTGTTTTTCTTTAACCCTTTCTTTACCCATACAGCGAGAGCAAGAAGAGAAAGCCCTGCAATAAGCTGATTTGCGGAGCCGAACATCGGCCATATCGCGCTCCAAGTGGGGATTATCTGTCCGGCAGGATTTGTGGTCTTTGACATAACAAGCGCCATTGAAGCCACTATTGTTATTATCGTGGCAGTATAACGGTCAATGCGGTTGCCTGTAATCTCCTGTATCTGATAACGGCCAAGCCTTGTAGCAGTATCAAGGGATGTCAGAAGGAAGCTGTTAAGCGCAAGAAGTCCAAGCGATTTTCCGACTTTCGGGTCTATTCCGATAAGAGATGCAAAGCGTCCAAAGCCTTCAGCGTATGTGTTGTTAGGATTACCAAGCATGCCTCCCGCTATCATAACCGTACCTATAGCTATAACGGCAACAAGCCCTTCAAGCAGCATTCCTCCGTAACCTACGATGATTGAATCCTTTTCTTTCCGTATCTGTTTTGAAGAAGTTCCGCTTCCGACGAGGGCATGGAACCCGGAAATCGCTCCGCAGGCAATAATGATGAAGAGCATCGGCCATATGTAATTGTCGCCGCCCGCGTAGAATCCTTTAAACATTGGAAGTTTGATTTCCAGTGAGTCCCGGCCCATTACCATTCCGATACTTCCGATTATTATCGCAAAATAAAGGAAATAGGAAGCAAGGTAATCGCGCGGTTGCAGAAGCAGCCATACCGGAAGTATTGAAGCTAAGAAAATATAAACTACAAGGATCCAGCGCCACCTCTCCATATTTTGATTCTTTAAATCGGCTTTCGTTTGCAAATACTCGGGATATGTAGCAACATTGCTGATAACTTCATCCGAACTTTTTGCTTCCGTGAACTGAGCCTCATTAGACTCCGGCACGATAGCGTCCGACACTCTTTTCATGGCTTCATCATTCGCTCTGATTTCCTCAAATGAATCAATTCCCGCAAAAGCTGCAGGATACTTTTCTTTAAGTAATTCAAAATTGAATTCGCTGATTGTTTCAGGCGCAGCGGGCACAAATTGGTGAAGTTCAAGCCTGGCATTTGAAGATAACGTGAAAAGGCGCGCTATCCAGGCTTGCGAGTTCCCAAACCAGCATGCATAAAGAATTATAGGAACTGCAATAACTGTCATCAGGAGCAAAGAAAAATTCTTGCGATATAGAAGAAATCCAAAAAGAACAGCTAAAAACATATAAAGAGTTGCAGAAAACGCAACAGCCGGGTCGGCGGCAAAAGAATCCGCCGAGAGCTGTAAAAATACAGCCACAATCAGGAAAAGCGTGAGGATGGAAAAGCAAAGGAATAAAAATTTCCCTCTCTTACCAATCCATCGGGCAACTATTTCTCCTATGGATTTTCCCTCATGGCGCATCGATCCCACAAGTCCGCCCATATCGTGAGGTCCTCCAAGAAAAGCGGACCCGATAAGGCACCAGATATATGCGGGAAGCCACCCGAATAAACTTGCTGCCGTAATTGGTCCCACAATCGGACCTGCTCCCGCGATTGAAGAAAAATGATGCCCAAGTAATACCGCCGGGTGGGCCGGAACATAATCAACACCATCATACATTGCCTCCGCTGGGGTTTTGTTGTCATTGCTCAAACCATAAACTTTTGCCATGAATGAGCCATATGCCCAGTATGAAATCAAAAAAAACAATATTGCAATACCAAAAAGCCAAGCCAACATTAAAAAAGCACCTCCTCAAAATTGTTTGTTAAATACTGCCTGAACGTTCATATTTAATAAATCATTGCTTATTGCCTCAATCATTTCCGAGCCACTTAATTTTTCAGCATGTTCGATAGCGAAATCAATAAACGGAATCACATCCTTAATTTTAGGGTGAAACTCACCACCCGGAGCATAACTATAAACCTCCAGATAACCTCCAAGCCCAAGCCAGAAACTTTTCGTTTTTATAAGCGGGGCGCCGACAACGTTTCCGACAAAAAGGAATCTTTGCGTCATTACGTCAATTTTTGGTTTGCACGTGTTGTAAATTCTTTCGATATCCGGGAAGCCGCAATGTCCCCATATTATGTAGTCCATTACATAATACTCCGCTACGGTCCCTATAAATCCGCCCTTTACAAATGTTATCTTTCTGTATACTCCCCGGAGGTTATTATCGCTCCAAGGTTCAAACTTGAGATATTCCCACATTTCATGTGCGCGCGCCAAAACTGAGCAATCAATCAGAACAATTCACACCCATTCCAAAAAATGAGGGCGCTGAAAAACTGCTTGTTTTTGGAGTCCATGAATTACATCAAAAACACACTAGTGGATATTAAAACAACTTTGTAATTTGATAACCCCAGTAATGCGGGCTTTCCTGCCCGCGCTCCCAAATTATTTCAGCGCCGTTCCAAAAATGGATACTCTACTAATCATAATATTTTATACCATTATACTCCCAATCAGCGTAAATATCACAAACAAAGGAAATACTGTGTTACATCCATGTCAATTTGTATTGCTGTTGAATTATTGGTATTTAATAATTCTGCATTATCATTATAGTTTAGAGTATTAAGACTTTGTCATTAGGTCTTTTATTATATTTAAGAGTGTGTTACATTTATTTCTTTTTACTGTAAGAGCATATTTCATTCATTTGCTTTTGATATAAGAGCGTATTTATTCTTCCTAAAAACTGAGTGATTCTATACTATTTGTATTGAGGTGAAGTGCATGAGAGTCGGCGAACGAATAAAGAATACCCGGAAAGAAAATAAAATGACTCAGGCGGAACTTGCTGAAAAAATCGGTGTCCACGAAGTTACAGTAAGAACATGGGAAAATACGAATAAAAGCCCGAATGCAGCAATGATGCCATCTCTTGCTTCTGCCCTTAATACATCAATTGCTTATTTACTTGGTGAAAAGGGAAATCTGGATTCGGATGCTGACGCTATCCAACCACAAATAATGTTACCGGTAATTGACCAGGAGGCTTATGCAGGAAAAGGTTTTGATTATGCCGAAGTTGTAGCGGAAGCAAAAGAGTGGCTTCCCTGGCCGATTGATAGCATGGGAGGAATGTATGAACCAAAGAAACCTTATTTTGTCCGGGTTAAGGGAGATAGCATGGAAGGCGTTGGTATAAATGACGGATGCATGGCGCTTGTGAACCCGAATGTAGAAGTTCTGAACGGCAATTCCGCCTTTATTGAGTGGCAGGGAGTACGAAGTATCAAAGGATTCATGCAATACCCGGATGGACGGGTTGAACTCCGGCCGGCGAACCCGAATTATCTCACTGTACATATTGATGCCAAAAGCGCCTCATCATATAATTTCAAAGTGCTTGGCAAAGTTGTCCGTTGGGTTAATATGGGAATACCGGACAATGTGCTGTAAAGACCAGTAGACAGTAGACAGTAGACAGTAGACAGTAGACAGTAGACAGTAGACAGTAGACAGTAGACAGTAGACAGTAGACAGTAGACAGTAGACAGTAGACAG
>WRNQ01000030.1 GCA_009776565.1 Synergistaceae bacterium
TATATCAGTAAACGGGTAAGCCCCCCACAGGAACATCGGCTCAATTTTGGGAGACTCNGTTATCAAAGCTTCAAATCGCGTTGCCCAGATTTTACAACCGCTGCGTTTTTGAATAAAAGAATTTCCGCCTATGTGGTCGGCGTTCGAATGAGTATTAATTATTGCGGCAAGAGGCACGTTCCTGCCTCCTATTAACCGGAGCAGCTTTCGCCCGTAATCATCGTCAATACCGCTATCAATAAGATAACCTTTGCCATTTTCCTCATAATATCCCACATTCACTCTGCCGGGTATATACCAGGTATTTTCGCCAAGTTGTATAAATTCCATTATCTCACCCCATAGAAATCTATAATATTTACCTATAATATCAGCTTTTATGTGATAATATTATATTGATTTCATGACAATATTAATAAAACTGCTTGACATAATCGCTTACATGGTCAATAATTTCTTCGCTTCATTCTGGGGTGTAGCCAAGAGGAAAGGCAGCGGACTTTGGCTCCGCTATCGTTGGTTCGAATCCAGCCACCCCAGCCAATTTAATATATTATAATCTGCAAAAGCAGGAGTTTGTACGTCCCCAGTTTTACGCCTTACGATTTAAACCGGACAGGAGGATATGATTTGACGGCGCATTCAAAAATCGGAGCACTAATAATGGCGGCAGGTAAAGGAACCAGGATGAAAAGTGTTTTACCAAAAGTGCTTCATAGTATAATTGATGAGCCAATTCTTTTCTATATCCTACGGGCGGTGTTTAAAACAGATATAAGTTCGTCCGCAGTAATAGTAGGTCACGAGGGAGAAATGATAGAAGAATGTCTTAAATNTTCATGGCCCGAAGTAAGTGTTTTGTGGCAGCGCGAGCAGCTTGGAACGGGTCATGCAGTTCAGGTAACCCGCGAATGGTGGCGCCAGTACGAGCACATTCTTGTTTTAAATGGCGACCTTCCGATGCTTACCCCACAAACCATTCAATCTCTAATAGATGAACATATAAATTCATCTTCTGACTGTACTCTGCTTAGTTTTATCGCAAGTAATCCGGGAAGTTATGGGCGCGTCATACGGAACAAAGATAATCAAAAAGTTTCGATTGTTGAATTCAGGGATGCCAGCGAAGAAGAACGCAAAATAAATGAAGTAAACGCAGGAGTTTATGTGTTCCGCGTTTCAAAATTGATTAAAGTCATAGATAACCTGTCAAACGACAATGCGCAAGGCGAGTATTACCTGCCTGATGTGATATCTCTCATGGGAAAATATGAACACGAAAAAATGAAGACGCTTGCTTTTACCGCAGATGAAGAGGAGCTTCAGGGAGTGAATCATCCGTCCGAACTTGCCGGCCTGACCCGCAAGATAATAAGGCGGATAAATTCATATTGGATGTCGCAAGGGGTGCGGATGGCCGACCCTGATACGATTATAATAAGCCCGAAGGCGGAATTGGAAGAGGATGTAGTTCTGGCGCCTTCCGTTCATATATTGGGAGAAAGCTTTATTGGGAAAGGGAGCAAAATAGGAGCATGGTCATCTCTTTCAAATGTCAAAACCGGTCGGGACGTCACGCTTGTCTCAAACGTAATAGCGGAGGACAGCGTATTTGAAGACGGGGCAATGGCGGGACCGTTCGCTTATATCAGGGGCGAATCTGAAATATGCGAAAAAGCTTACGTCGGGAAATTTGTTGAGGTCAAAAAAAGCCGGGTTGGCAAAAACAGCAAAGTGCCTCACCTGTCGTACATAGGGGACACCACGATTGGAAGTGACTCTAACATAGGAGCTGGAACAATTACATGCAACTATGACGGGTTTAAAAAATCACGGACAATTATTGGCGACCGAGCGCTGATTGGCAGCGATACTATGTTTATAGCGCCTGTTACAATAGGCGACGATACGGTTACAGGCGCCGGTTCAACTATTACCAGGGATGTCCCTGATGGAGCTCTTGCTGTGGCGCGAACTAAACAGGTAAATATTGAAGGATGGACTAATAAAAAACGTGAAGAAGGGGGTGGACATTAGATATGAGTGATACTGGAGAGATTAAGATTTTTTCGGGCTCCGCGCATCATGATTTTGCGAAACGAGTTTGCAGCGAGTTAGGAATAAGGCTTTCAGCTTCAAAGCAGTACCGGTTTTCAGACGGTGAAATTGGTCTTTCAATAGAAGAGAGCGTAAGAGGCTGTGATGTCTATGTAATACAACCCACATCTTCCCCCGCTAATGATAACCTCATGGAACTTCTTATTATGATCGACGCTCTGAAACGAGCTTCAGCGTCACGCATAAATGCAGTAATACCGTATTTCGGATACGCAAGGCAGGACAGAAAAAGCAAACCAAGAGAGGCAATAACATCAAAACTTGTGGCAAATTTAATAACCGAAAGCGGAACTCACAGGGTTATAACGGCAGATCTTCATGCCGGACAAATTCAGGGATTTTTTGATATCCCGGTCGACCATCTAACGGGAATGCCGTTACTGGCTTCATATTTCCATGAGCAGTTGGAAAACGAAATCAATAATAACAATATTGTCGTTGTATCACCTGACGTTGGGGGAGTTGTGCGAGCGCGGAAATTTGCGGTAACGCTTAACGCCGACCTTGCAATAGTTGATAAAAGACGCTCGTATGAGGTTACTAACTATTGTGAACTAATGGAAATAATCGGAAACGTCAAAAATAAAACTGCAATACTTGTAGATGATATTATTGACACAGCGGGCACCCTCTGCAACGCAGCCAAAGGAATTATGGAACGAGGCGCAAAACGCGTTCTTGCATGCGCCACGCATGGAGTGCTATCCGGCCCTGCCATAGAAAGACTGAAGAATTCTGCAATTGATAAAGTAATCATTACCGACACTATTCCGCTTCACGAGTCACAATTGTGCGAAAAAATAAATCAGCTCTCCATAGCTCCGCTTTTCGCTGAAGCTGTTATACGTGTTCATAGTGAAAGATCAATAAGTAACTTATTTGAAAAATAATATTAAAGTAAAGGAGTAGTTTTAATGTCTGAGTTAGTAACGATAGTGATGGAACGCAGAGAAAAGTCTTCCCCAAAAGAATTGCGCGCTATGCGCATAGCAGGGTTTGTCCCCTGTATATACTATGGGCCTGAATTAAAGGAAGCAATAATGGGTAAGGTAGATTTCCTGCAAATAACGAAGCTTCTTAGAAGCGCGCATTGGGAAACAATGAAAATAAATCTCCAGCTTCCTGATGGCAACGAAGAAATGTGTCTCATACGTGAAGTACAGCGAAATGTGATTACCGGTAAAATAAGCCATGTTGACTTCATGAGGCTTATTCGCGGGCGTAAGTTAACTGTTAATGTTCCTGTTGTGATTATAGGTCAGGAAAAATCGCCTGGAATAAAGGATGGTGGGATAGTAGATCATATTAAAGACCTCGAAATAGAAACTACCCCAGTCAACATGCCTGAATCAATAGTTGTTGATGTTTCAGCTCTTGGAATAAACGATATGATACATGTAAAGGATATTCCCGTAGAAGATTACGCGATAATATCAGATCCCGGCGAAGTTGTTGTATCAATCCTTGCGCCGCGGGGTGAGGTTGAGGAAGTCTCAAAAGATGCACAGAAGGACGTTGAAGTTTCGGTAAAAGGCAAAGCAGCGAAGGGAGAAGCTTAATTACAATAAATAATGAGACTCATAATCGGTCTCGGTAATCCCGGTTACGAATATGTATACTCTCGTCATAATATAGGATGGCTTGTTATTGACCATATATTATCACGTAAGAATGTCGGTTTGCCTTCAAAGAAATTTGGGGGCGAATTCTGGTTGACCGGCTCTTCTGGCGGGTTAGCTCTGTTGAAGCCTCACACATGGATGAATTTAAGCGGCATATCCGTGCGTGAGGTTTTTAATTTTTATAAAATGAACACAGAAGACATACTCATAGTATGCGATGATGTTGCTTTGCCTTTTGGCAAGCTACGCATAAGAACCAAAGGTTCTGCAGGCGGACATAACGGACTGGCGTCAATTATTGGCGCCCTCGGAACGCTTGAAGTCCCGAGGCTTCGGGTTGGCGTTGGAAATAAACCTGACGGCGGGATTATGAGAAATTGGGTCTTGGGACATTTTCCGGACGACGAAAAAGACGAGTTGCCGGCGCTCTTAGATAAAGCGGCGGAAGCAGCCTTTATCTGGGCGGATGAAGGAATAGAAACAGCAATGAACGTAACCAATGTCAAAAACAGAGGGCACTGAAAAACTACTTTTTTGAAGTCTATAAATTACGACCTAATAATCCTCCGATTCGAATTTCAGGCGAAACAGAGCTTCCCTTTGTCGTTGAAGGAGGGCAAAGCGATATTCTAAAAGCTGTAAATCCAGCTCCATTATTTCCGTTTGGTCCCAACCAAGGTCCTTAGCAAACTTTACTGCTCCCTCGCGATAAGTTTCCCAGGCTTTTTCCGCTCTGTAAAGCCTGGGGCGTAAACGTTCTTCAGTCCAGGCGTTGACGCGGTATTGAGCCTCTTTGATTTCCACGAGAAGCATTTTTACAAGCGCCTCGCTATAACGTGGCGCAGAGTCTGTTTTGTCGCGGAATTTCCTTATTTGCTCCATACGAAAATCCAGCGCGAACAACATGTTTTGTTGATAAAGGTTTTCGTATTTGCTCGTCGGTTTTTCCCGCAGCCAAACATTCGTAGGTCTGAAAGCCATCGCTTCGGTGCGGAAATAAACTATCCAGTCCATATGGCTATAGTCGAACAATACCTGCACAACGGGCGTGAGCTTCTTTGCGAATTCGTCAGCCAGAATATCAAGTTCATTTTCAAGTTTGTGAAAATCATTTTCGAAAACCGCGTTCCATTCCAGAACTCTCGCGTCGGTTGATGCCAGAGGGTAATTTCTCTCTCCCGCAGACACAGGTGCAGGAAGCAATAAAGTAGAAAGCGCAAACAAAACAAAAACAGATAAAAATAAAAATCTTGTAAAGCAAACATTGATAAAAGGCCGCATTTTATATTCCTTTCGTACAATATATTAACAAGGCGGCCAAAAGCGGCCGCCTTGTTGTTAAATTAAATATTTATTTCTTCATTTTTCTGTAAGCAAAGAATGGAACAATCACAAGCAATCCATAAGCCAGATAGCTGATATCGCAGCCGCTGCCGCTGCTTTTTTTGGCTGCTGGTTTTGTAGGCTCAACATCACCGGAGAAACTCACCCAAAGCGTACGTACTTCTACCTCGTTTGACGGGGGATTGTGGTAGCGTAGAAGAGTAAGCGCAGCCTCCGCGTTATCAACTTTGCCTGTAAAAGTAGCCACGACTTTATTATCAACGATGCTCAATTCCCAATTAGTTCCGATGTAGGGATCGACGCCTCCTATGACCCATCCTTCGGCAAGGGCGCTTCCATCCAGAATCGTTCCGCTGTTCGTAAAACCGTCCCCAGGGACATAATAATACCGAGTCGTTCCGTCGCTTAAATCGTTCTGTTCAATAGATGATCCGGCTGGGGGGTTCCCGCCCGCAAATATCCCGGGAATTTCATCTTCAACCAACTGGGGCGCCTGTTCCTCGTCCTCCGGGAGGACAAGCAGTTCAAGATCGGAGGCGGGTATTAGCGAATAGCTGGAAGTCTTGACTATATCGAAGCTTCCCGAGGCGTTGTTTTCCGTACTGAACAACTGCAAGTCCCAGAAACCCCAATAGCAAAGGCCGTCGTCGGACGTCGGCTCAAGAAGGAAAGCCGCGAATTTTCCGAGGCGCTGAGCAGTCGAAATTACATAGTGCCCTTTTGTGACAAGATGACCGCTTGCAGCCACCGGATTCCAATCGCCCGAAGAGACTGTTACAGTAACATGCCCCTCATAACCTTGGGAAGCTTTTGCCACTCTCCAGTTGCCCCTTGAATCGGCGGGGTTATAAAACTTAAGCGTACTGGCGGCAGGAAGTGTAACGTCCTTTGTCAACCTGTAAACTTGAACTCCGTGCAACATAAGCACTTCCACGGATGACTGCGCCGCAGGATCCAGAATGTAGAGAGCTCCCATAGGTACTTCAGTTCGCGGTAAGAACTTTGTGCGGCATTCCAAATTCTCCCATGTTCTGTCCTCAGATGGGTCGATTACGTTTACCGTCCTGTCTCCGCTGGTGTCTTTCTCATAGGCATATCCCTCTATCGTGATAAGCCCTTTCCCGAAACCAAGATCGTAGTCGTCGCTTACAGGGGTTCCATTATGGATGGGGTAAATACTCCAACCTGCGGGGCTGGTACGATTGACCGCCTCGTTGTCCTTAAATTTTAAAAAGTTGAATATTGCTTCCTTTTGCTTCGATATGTGCTCGATAGCGCTGATTGTCGCGGCGTATTGAGTATGAACCCTGTAACGGTAGTGGTTGTGGGAATGACACTCAAAGAGTAAAGCTATCCTGTTTTTAACGGTCGGCATGGCTGTTGTGGTGCGCACGGAGTCGCTGCCGCCTGCTTCGAACGCAATAGGTCTTCTTTCGTATACTCCATTTACCGTTGACACCGCAGTACCCGAATAGCTTTCCATGTAGGGAGTCGCCCTCACAGACTCGGTAAGCGGCGGACGTCCGTTGACAAGCGATGGATCGTCCACAAGAACTTTTTTCATATAATTCTGGAAGTAATTATTTGCGGGGTCCGTGTTAGGACCAATGCCGACTCCAAAAATACTCTCGGCCAGCAGGCGGTTGAAGTCCTTAAAGTCCTGGTCGGTGTTAGGGTTTAGCCCGAAATTGTAGTTTATCGGGTGACGATGCCTCGTTCCGTCTGTGGCGTGTTCGTCAATAACAACAGCGGGGTTCCATTTACGCCAGAGCTTCACGTGAGCTCTTGCTTCAGGAGAATCCAGCTTAATGAAGTCGCGGTTGAGGTTAAACCCTTGAGCATTGGTCCGGGTGCCAACAAACTCAGGCGATGGCTGGGTAGTAGCGCGCCATGTGCCGAGGAAATCGTTTCCGTCGGGGTTGAAATTGGAGTTGTATAACAACACCACGTCTTTCAATAGCTCATCGTGCTTCCCCTGAGCTATTTCGCGCAATATCAGGAGCGAGGCTTCCTTGCCCTCAATCTCTCCTGAATGAATGTTGCACTGGATATGAATGACAATACGGTCGCCCACTTCAGCAGGTGATTTGGGCGCGCTGGGGATGCCCACTATCGCGAGGGGAAGCGGTCTGCCGTATACTGTGTAACCCATATCTTCGTAGCGGATTCGTCCGCCGCTGTTTGCGGCGAATAATTTTACATCGTCCACCGTCTCCTGGCTTGTGGAACCCTTAGTCCATCCTGACTCTTCAGCTTTAGTCTGATGGTTGTCCAGCGCGCCTGCATACGCTGAGGAGACCAAAATCATCATGAACACAAATGCTACAACATANCTTTTCATCACTACCATCTCTCTGTCTTTCAAAAATTGAANTGCTTCATAGCNCTGATGTAATTATAGCAAATTCTCGCCACGTTGGTTGTAAATTAANTNAATTANGAAATAATGTTTTGTTCAGATTATGTTATAGTTTTTACTGACCACTCCGCTCTCGGACATCCATGTCCGAGAGCGGAGCCTGCCCATCCATGGGCAATGCTGACCACCGGGAGGTGAATTTTTTGGGAAATTTTACAGTTACGCCTTCAATTCGCAGAGAAGTCGGAAGAGCCATAGGAGATTTCTCGATGTTACACGACGGGGATAATGTTCTGGTTGGATTATCCGGCGGAAAGGACAGCCTTTTGCTTACTCTGGTATTGGCTGAGCTTCGTTTGCGTTCTCCTGTTAAGTTCTCTCTTTCAGCCTGCGCGGTAATAATGGATGAAAAAGTAAACGTTACTCCTCTCCAAAGATTCTGCGAATCTATTGGAATAGCTTTTAACACCATCTTTCACCCGATACTCGATATAATAAAAAACAGGAACGAGAGGTCTCCGTGCAGCTTTTGCGCTAACATGAGAAGAGGCGTCCTGAGCGGGTACGCGCAGAAAAATAAATTTAATATTTTAGCGCTTGGACATAATCTGGACGATGCTGTTGAAACAGCGTATATGAATCTATTCAGAGCCGGCAGATTCAAAAGCTTTAAACCAAAATTTTATCAGGACCGCACAAATTTGTGGCTGATTCGTCCGCTCATATATCTTCGGGAGAGCAAGATAATCAGTGAAGCTGCGAGACTTGAGTTTCCAATTCTGGATAATTCCTGCCCCTATGCCGGTGCGACTGAACGCCAAAGGATTAAGGAACTTTTAAAAATGTTAAAATCATCCGTGCCGGATATTCACTCAAATACATTAAATGCCTTAAGAAATCTTACCGATAATGATAAATGGGGAATATCGAATGAAAGAAAACGAGGCGTTTTTAATAAATTCAAGTTACAGAACACTGGAGCTAAAACCAGGAGCTGACGCGAGTCAAATCCGTTCTGCTTTTCGCAGACTTGCGCGAGTCCATCACCCGGATATTGCCGGAGCGTATAATACAAAAAAATATGAACAAATATCAAACGCTTATTTACTCTTAAAAAGCCTTACTATTGAAGAACTATCAATTTGCGAGGCGCGATCAAAACGGTCGGACAATAAAAAAGAATCATTTTTTGATAAATGGCGAAGAAAGCAAGCGGAAAAAAAGCAAACGCGCGAAGCAAGTCTTCGCGAAGCGCGGGAAGAGGCGGCGGCGACAAAAGAAGCACGGGAACAGGCGCAATCTCTCCGC
This sequence comes from Synergistaceae bacterium, assembly GCA_009776565.1. The sequence goes on from WRNQ01000030.1 coordinate 8,752, forward strand.
ATTGATTCAATACTTGATAAATGCGTAAGAGAAACAAATATAATATGTAAAAAGAAACATAATGAAAAGCTGAATCAGGATATATCGGACATCATTATCCGACTTCTGGCTTCAAGGTATGAAGTAAGGCTGATGGCGCTGCGCAGTATTTCAGGATATGTAAATAACCTGCGGATAATGGAAGCTTTGCTCAATATGCTCAAAAGATATCCAATAACCGGAGAGGCGCTTGACATTATAAACAAACTTCATTTGCCGCCCGAATACATGCAAAAGATAATCAGAATTGTCTCGGATAACGCAAAAAACATAGACGAACAGGAGATTCTTCCATTTATCAGGAATGTTATATTTATGATAGCGGATAACAAAAATATAATATCTAAACTCATGGAGCATCCATCATTGAGAATTACCGAATTTCTTATTTCAAGGTGGACATTCCCTGCGCTGCCAAATGAAATAGCGTTGAAAAGAATTTTTTCAGATATTCAAAATGTAAAATTAATTATTTTAACACTGAATATACTGAAGAAAAATGATAAAAGAGCTTTTCCCAGCTGGCTCTCAAATAAAATCAATGAACTTCTGACGCACGATAATGTTTCGGTAAAACTTTGGGCAAGGACTGTTTCATCAATTGGAAATATGGTAAAATAGTACGACATGTATTTGGGGGTGATCATCAATGTGTGTGTTTTGCAAAATAGTAAAAGGGGAGATTCCGGCACAGATTGTTTTTGATGATTCAAATGTCGTAGCATTTAAAGATGTAGCTCCTCAGGCGCCAACACATATAGTGGTCGTACCAAAAGAACATATTAAGAGTGCGACGGAAGTTATTGACACTGGACTGTGGTCGGTTTTAATGGACGCAGTTCTTCAAGTTGTAAGCAAACTTGATCTCGACAATCAAGGCTACCGTCTTGTGATTAACACGGGGGAACAAGGGGGGCAAACCGTCCCGCACCTCCATATTCACATTCTCGCAGGACGTAATCTTGGCTGGCCTCCTGGTTAAGTCAAGGTAAGCTGAAAGGGGGGAATTATTTAATGACTACAGTCGTTCGTAAAGAAGGGGAAAATCTTGAGGATACTCTGCGAAGGTTTAAACGCGAAGTGTCTAAAGTAGGTACGCTTCGTGAAGTCAGAAAACGCGAGCATTACGAAAAACCAAGCGAAGCCAAGAAAACAAAGCGAGCAGAAGCTGCAAGGAAACGAAAGAGCAGCAGAGCAAGAGGATAGTTTAAATTTGGTAGATGATTAATGGACTTGTGCTAATATATTTGGCATAAGTCCTTTTTGTTTTTANTTGAGGGAGAGATAATATATTGAAATGTCCCAATTGCGGTACAATTGAAACAAGAGTTGTCGACTCCAGAATAGCGGAGGATGGGGACACAGTGCGTCGCCGTCGTGAATGTCCTGAATGCCAGCTCCGGTTCACTACATACGAGCGCACGGAAGAAAGGCGATCTTTACGGGTAACAAAAAAAGATGGAAGGAGGGAAGTATTTGCGCGCGACAAAATTTTGCGCGGAATAATAAAATCGTGCGAAAAATTGCCAATAACACTCGAACAAATTGAAGAAATTGCGGCCAAAGTCGAAAAACAGTTAAGAGACGAGATTGACGGCGATGTCCCTGTAACTTTGATTGGAGAGAAAATAATGGATGAACTTAAGAGAGTAAATAAAGTTGCATACGTTCGCTTTGCGTCAGTATACAGAGAGTTCACTGATATAGACAATTTTCAGAAGGAAATATCATACCTGCTGACGGAAAAGGTAAATTCTTAATAATCAACATCGTAATGAAACACTACAGGGAAATTTTAAAGCATTTTGCTTGCCAGTATATCGTATTAAATGATAAAATCAACATGTATGACATTTAATAGATGAGAGGTAGACTATGGAATTTCCTGATGATGGTTTTGTATCTGACAATCAAAAAGAATCAGTTGTGGATAAACTTCCGGGGCAGGCTGAAGAGGTTGAAAAAATTCTTGTTGATGGGGTTGTATCTGATAGTCAAAAAGAATCAGTTGTGGATAAACTTCCGGGGCAGGCTGAAGAGGTTGAAAAAATTCTTGTTGATGGGTTTGGATATGACAGCTTAAAAGCATTAGAGCAGAATAAACTTCCGGCACTTGCTGAAGAGGTCAGAAAGTTAATTATAGAAGTCTCTTTGCGTAACGGCGGACATATGGCGTCGTCCCTTGGTTGCGTTGAGCTATGCATAGCTCTTCTTCGTCAATTTGACTTAAGAGAAGACAAAGTTGTCTATGACGTAGGACATCAGACATACGCGCATAAAATCCTTACGGACAGATTGGGGCTGTTTCATACTTTGCGTACCGAAGGGGGCATAAGCGGGTTTCCAAAACGAAGCGAGAGCAAGTTTGACCACTTTGATGTCGGACACAGCAGCACTTCAATATCCGCCGCGTTAGGTTACGCTAAAGCGCGGGATTTGCTCTCTAAAAAACATCATGTAGTTGCCATGATAGGAGACGCAGCTCTCATAAACGGGCTTGCTTTTGAAGCTCTTAACCATATTCGCGAGCTTAATACGCGCATTACAATAATCCTGAATGACAACACCCATTCAATCAACAGACGCGTTGGCGGGATTTCGCATTCAATAGCAAGACTGAGTTCCAATCCCTCATATAACAAGCTTAAAAAATCAATAAAAAAAATATGCGCGGCAATTCCGGGCGGAAATTCAGTGGAGAAACGGCTTGAACGTTTTAGAGATCATGTCAAACACATCATGAAGCCTGATAATATATTTGACGACCTTGGAATCAACTATTGGGGACCTTTTGACGGACACGACATACAAACCATAGAAGGCGTGTTACAACTGGCCAAAAGGTACGACCGCCCAGTGTTGCTTCATTTCATTACAAAAAAAGGCAAAGGTTACCCCGAAGCGGAAAATAATCCCGTATTTTTCCATGGAGTACCTCCCGGTGACTCGGGAGAAAAAATTAAAAACTGGAGCCTTGCGGCAACTGAAAGAATAGAAGCTATTGCTGCAAGGGACCCTCGTGTCGTCTGCCTTACTGCCGCAATGACTTCCGGAACGAAGTTGGATGAATTTGCTAAGAATAATCCAAACAGGTTTTTTGACGTAGGAATAGCAGAAAGCCATATGATGACAATGGCTGCCGGGATGGCTGCAGGTGGGCTTAAACCATGGGTATTCATATATTCTACTTTCCTGCAACGGGCAATTGACCAGCTTACTCACGATATTGCCATGCAAAAACTCCCTGTTGTGATAATGGTTGACCGGGCAGGGCTTATAGGAGACGACGGAGAAACCCATCAGGGGCTATTTGACATATCATGGTGCCGGGCCATACCAAATTTAAAAATATTTGCCCCGCGTGATGAAACCGACCTTGACAGAATGATGAATTACGCAACTACAAACAAAGAAGGACCATTGATAATCAGATACCCGCGAGGAAAAGCGCTTCAGGAAGTTGCACGCATACAGGGCGCCGGACAGCAGGAAGAAAAACAAAAAGAAGTTACAAGATCGGAAATAATTCATTGTGGGTCGGAATGGGCGGTATTTGGATATGGCTCTACTGTGGAAATAGCGCTTGAAGCAATGGAGNTTGCGGCAAANAAAGGAATAGCTATTCCTACTGTTGTAGACCTGCGAATACTTAAACCACTCGACTATGCAACTATTGATAAAATTTTAATGAAAACCCCAATGGCAATAGTAGTTGAAGACAGCTACGCCGCAGCGGGGGTCGGCGAAGCAATAGCGGCTCGCGCACTTGAAATATCGAGTCCATGCCGGATTAAGATAATAGGAGTGCCCCCAACATTTGTTGTCCATGCTACAGTGAAGCGTCAAAGGGAAATGTACGGAATAACGGCTCTGAATATTGTCTCAAACTTTATTAAGCCATAATTAATTCCTGAATATAAACATGACAAAGAAAATTGGAATCCTTATTAACTCAGGTAAACAACAAGCCATTGATATTGGCAGGGAAATTTATCTCTGGAGTAAAGAGCATGGGGTCAGTATCCATTTCCCAATTCGTGACGCTAGTGTGCTTAACGTCGAAGGCGTTACCGACAATGAGTGGCTGCATAACACGAGCTCGGCAATTGTTGTAGGCGGCGACGGGACTTTTTTGCACGCTGCCCGTTACGTTCTCGACTATGATATCCCGCTTTACGGGATAAACACGGGAAATCTTGGTTTCCTGACCTACGGAAGACCGGAAAATGTATTTAACGACATAAAGTGCATAATAGAAGGAGAATACACGATATTTGAGCGTCCCATCCTCATCGGAAACGTTGTTCGCGAGGGGGAAATAGTTCACTCTTTTCATGCTCTTAACGAATTTGTCCTTACGGAAGAAGTATCGGCAAGACTCTTAAAAGTGGATGTTTTTTTCAATCAACAGAAACTGGGGCAGCTTTCCGCCGACGGCATAATTGTGGCGTCTCCGACGGGGTCAACCGCATACTCCATGTCGGCGGGCGGGCCAATAGTTCCGCCATATATAGCCTGCATGGTATTCGTTCCGATATGCGCTCACACTCTTTATGCCCGCCCTATAATTGCGGGAGCGTCGGACGAAATATCGTTGATTCCCCGTATTCACTCGCGGAATATAGTGCTTACATATGATGGTCAACTAGCGTGCGAGATTCTGCCAAATGATATGATAACAGTAAAACTCTCGACAAGTAAAACCATAAAATCAATTCAAATGTACAACAGGTCTTTTCTTGATCTTATACATGAAAAACTTGGCTGGGGGCAGTCTTTCATGGGGGAAGAAAAGGAATAGTT
>WRNQ01000031.1 GCA_009776565.1 Synergistaceae bacterium
TTGGAGGCANAATATGGCAGAATAATTGCGTTTTTTTTGCTCCGACTGACTTATGGGTAGAAGTTACTCTTACAAAGTAGAACTTTGGATTTCAATTTACCATTATATATAAAGTTGGGGAGAGAACCCCGGAGTTAATTGCAGATTACGCCGGTGATTTTATATCCGGCCTCAATTATAAAAACAACCGACTGGTTTGGGGATCAATGACAGCCCTTGCGAAAATCGCTGTTTTGTCGCCTCAACCTATATATGATAGGTTAGACGCAATCGTATTCGCTTATGAGAAAGAAAGCACAATAACGGTAGACAACAGCATAAGCGTTTTTGCGAGACGGTGCAAAGCAAACGGCGAGTACGCGGTAACAGTACTGCCGATATTGCTGAAGCATCTTGGGAAATGCAGGCCGAAGGAAGTGCCGCAGCACGCTGAAAGATGCTCTGTCTGCTTTAGCAGCAGCAACGCAAAGGATTTCATTGAGATTTTGGAAAGCAGATATCCCCATCTGTCGCCATCTCAGCAGGCTCGAATCAACAAACTATTGAAAACACTTTATGGAATACTATAAGAAATTGTTTTTAGGCGCAACTCTCAAAATAGGGCGTGAAAAGAGAGGACGGCGATTCCCTAACACTGTATGATGAGTCGAGGTTTGATTTGTGGAATGGACAGAGAGGCTGAACAAGGAAATCGGTTATATCGAGGAACACATTACCGAGGAGATTGACCATGGGCATGTATCGGAAAATGCCTGCTGTTTGCCCTATTATTTCCAGAGGATGTTTGCCTATCTTGCCGATGTGCCTTTGTCCGAGTATATCCGCAGAAGAAGCAGTAGATATCTGACAAGCAGGAGCGCAAAGAAATGACGAAAAGCCTTTGTCAGAGCATGGGATTATTTGAAAGTATGTTCCCCGACACAATCAACCCCGCTGATGAGCATTTCAAATCATTCCTTGAAAATACAATCCTTTCCGAAGTAGCAAGTAAACTCTTATCTGTATTGTTGACCGAGCAGAACGCCGCAGTAAGCAACCGTGCCGATCCACGCAAGCGCTCGGCGAAGTCGGCAAACGCGCGGATTTTCATCGAGTCATCGTCGGAGCTGTGAAGAGCCTCGTTGATCAGGTCTGTGGCTCGGCGGAAGCTGAGTTCCTTGCAGAAGTCAAGGCACAGATGTGAACAGGAGCGGCTCCAAATCCTCTCTTTGGGCTTGAGCGCCGACACCACGTCCGCGAAAGCCGGCGTGCATATCCATCCTCCATGATATACCAATACCAGATATAATCCAATAATTAGTGTGATATTTTCTTACCTACAATGTATGCTCCGTAAAGGGCGATGGTACAAACCACGCCCCTAATAGGTACGGTGTCTCAAACTTAGTTCAGTTTTTCAACCGCACAGGTATAATTGTTTCGCACGCCGCTGGATTGGACGAGAAGATCGAAAAAAGATAGTGGTTACAAAAGAATACGGTGGTGGTAACAAAGCAATTATGCATGTATTACCAAACTGGATTTCATAATACCGATACGTGAGAATTAAGCAAAGCGTTATATCAATCAAAATCAAAAGCAAGGGGAATAATAATGGCTGAGATCATGAGTATTAAGGATCTGTTGGAAATGAATTTGTTTATTCCAGACTACCAGCGTCCATATAAATGGACAGGTAGAAATATTGCATACCTACTTGGCGATATTGAAAACGCCATACATGACGCGAAAAAAAATCAAAATTTTAGTTATCGTATCGGGACGATAATTTTACATAAAGCCGCAGAAAACGACGTGGAAAGATATGGAATCGTAGATGGGCAGCAACGTATTATATCGCTTGTACTGTTACAGCTATTTTTGGACAAATCTTATGCTTGCAGGTTACTGACAACAAATTTCGCTGATAAATCATCACAAGCGAATATCCACAATAATTACCGCTTTATAAATGACTGGTTTGCGCTAAAAACTGATGAATATGGAAAAGTGAAAGATGCACTCAACAGGATATTAGAGGTTGTTGTTATCTGTGTTGATAAAGAGGCGGAAGCATTCCAATTATTCGATTCGCAAAATACGAGAGGAAGAGCGCTCGATCCACATGACCTACTTAAAGCATATCATTTACGCGAAATGAAAAATTATCCTTATGAGATGCAACACGCTGTCACGAAATGGGAAGCCGTAAATACAAAGGAAATCAGGGAATTATTCGAGCTTTATTTGTTTCCAATACGGAAATGGACAAGCTGTACAAAGAGTTTTTCATTCTCTGCAAAGGATATTGATACATATAAAGGCATAGTTGAGAATTCGCCTTATTCCTACGCTAAAAGAGCAAGTAGAGCTATGCCTTATTTTCAAATTGCCGAATCATTTATCGCGGGTAATGATTTTTTTGAAATGGTAGAGCATTATTTAAAACTCCTGTCTGATATTAAAACAGAAATTCATACAAATAGTAGATTTTCAGTAATACAAAGCGTGTTAGCTGATAAGGCAAATAATTCGGCGGGTTTCCGTTACGTGAAGAATTTATTTTATTGCGCTGTCCTGTGCTACTTCGATAGGTTTAGAAACTTTGACGAGCAAGTCATCAAAAAGTTGTTCTCTTGGGCGTTTATGCTAAGAGTGGATATGATTAGCCTTGGGTTTGATAGCATAAATAAATATGCAATTGGTGATGAAGGCAGGTACTCAAATAATATAGCCATGTTTACAAAAATAATCAACGCTCGCTTGCACAGTGAAATAGCGAATACGCAGATTGGTATTTTGAGAAAACCAGATGATGCTGCGAATGAAAAGTGGAGTGAACTCTATGGAACTATAAAAAGGCTTAATGGTTACTCTGTAGGGGGGGACAAAAATGAGTGGTCAAATTAATGAGTTAAAGATATTAGACAAACGTGACAATATATTCAGCGACAAAACTGCTCAATACATCATTCCACTGTATCAGCGCGCTTTTGCGTGGGAAGACAAAGAATTATCGCAGCTAATAGAGGATATAAACGATTTCAAAGAGGACAACTATTATATCGGATCCTTGATTGTTTCAAAAAAAGAGGGCGAAAACCTGTATGAAGTTATCGATGGCCAGCAGCGGTTAACCGCTTTGTTTCTATTGTTGAACTCGTTAGATGTGCAAGTAGAAAACACCCTGACCTTTGAGTGTAGGAAAAGGTCAGATGATACCTTAAAAAATATAAAGAAACTGGAGTTCCTAAAAAATGAGGATATTGAAATAAGCCTGCAAAATGGCAAACAAATTGTCGATACGCTTATTAATGGGCGAGATTTTAATAAAAGGCACTTTTTGTCTCAATTAAGAAAAGTGAAGCTGTACCGAATTGAGGTCCCGCAAAACACAGATCTTAATCGATATTTTGAGATTATGAACACACGCGGGGAGCAGCTTGAACAGCACGATATTTTAAAAGCTTCTTTGATGAGCGCAATAAAGAGCGATGAGAATAAAATGGTGTTTGCAAAAATATGGAACGCTTGTAGCGATATGACGGGTTATGTGCAAATGCACTTTGATACCGCGACCCGCAGAGAATTATTTGATTATGATTGGAAATTTATGCCTCAAATCTCTTTTGCAACTAAGAAAACAAATAAAAAAAACGCTGGTGGATTAAAAATCCAAAGTATTATTAGCCCCTCTTTCAAAGTAGATGAGTCAGATGGTATTACCGATAAGGATGAACGGATTCGGTTCGAGAGCATCATATCCTTTCCGTTTTTCTTATTACACACGTTGAAAGTGTTAGTTGCTGACATGAATATTCAACATTTTTCACAGGGGGAAACGCTTGTTTATGATCTGCTCGACGATAAAAAGCTGGCTGATGCATTCAAGCGCGTGATTTCAAAAGGAGTGATAAAAGGGAAAAAAATTGCTGATATGGAAGAACAATTCTCGCTTAGTTTTATTAAGTGCTTGCTGAAATGCCGCTTCCTGTTTGACAAGTATATTATTAAAAGGGAGTTTGCAAACGAGAATTCCGACGGCGAATGGAGTCTGAAACAACTAGAAGTCTCCGGTCAAGCATCAAATAAAAAGGCATACTATATAAATACTAATTTCGGGCAATCCGGCGAATGGGAAAGAACATGGAAGCCAAGAACCGACTTGATTATTATGCTCCAATCGTGCTTAAGAGTATCATATACATCTCCAAAGATTATGCATTGGATAACAGAGTCATTGAAATGGCTATATTCCGACGATGGAGAAAATCTGCAGAGATTAAGCGAGTATGAGTGGGTTACCGAAAGTATAGTAGCGACTGCCGTAAAAAGTGACTATCTCGACATAGTTCAAAATGGAGCCTACGACTGGGGAATAGATACGCCTCATATCGTTTTTAATTATCTTGATTATTTGTTATGGAAGAGTGACCGAAAGAAGTACGATTCTTTTACATTTGAGTTTAGGAACTCAGTAGAGCATTGGTATCCGCAACATCCGTCCGAGGGAACTTTCGAGCAATGGACGAGAGAAGATGGAGTAGATGGGTTCGGGAATCTATGCCTAATCCAGCGGAGAATTAATTCAAAGTTCTCAAATATGTCTCCCGAAGCAAAAAAGAGTACCTTTAGTGAAACGATTGCAAAGGGAAGTTTGAAACTAAGAATAATGTCGGGAATTACTGTCGCCTGTTCGAATAAAAATGCAAGCCAAAACTGGAAAGACAATGTCTGCGAGGAACACGAAAATGAAATGATCGAAGCTCTGATAGATGCTTGCAATTCTTTTAATTAATAGAATTGCTGGTTAAATGGCAATTAGAATACCAAGCGTTAGTTTTTGGAGGGGATTCGCAATGAATATTTTCAAAATTTCCTATAAAGTAGTGCGGGAAAACAGTGATGAAATCTACAAGGGGTTCGGCTTTAAGCATCATTCAAATGCTACGCAGTATTACGTCCACCCGAATAATCAATCTTCGAGTGGGACGACTACCCTATGCCAGCCCATCGGTGAAGCGTTGTCACTATTTTCCCTGCTCGTTTCTGATGTTGTAAATAACGATGGCTCTATCGAGGGTGATTACTATGTTAATGACGACGGTACACAGGTATTTATAAACATTACGATACCGGATGACTGGCGGCAAAACGGCGTGGTAGAACCAGAAATATACCGTTATGAAGCTCTTTTTGATGACGACGAGATTACAATATCAGCTTATGACGCTATGAGCCGGTGGATTGACGGCAATATGGAACACCTGCATCCACTATACAAGTTATTGCCGTGCTTCTGCGTCCTACTCGCCCGTGAGAGCCGCAACGACAGCGATTACAACACCGCCTTGCTGCGTTACACGGATTCGCCCGCCGCTGACACTTTCGTAAATTTACACGAGGATTTTTATCAAGCGCATAAGTTTGATGATTATGAAGTTATATACGCCAACCTAAGCGGCTATGATACGGGAGAAATGCTATCGTTCCGCGACAGCTTTAAGGTGATCGCAGAAAATAGGGCAGTCTCCAAACAAGAAAAAGAAATTGAAATTACTCCATTCCCCGAAGGATCTTTTTTGACGGAATATAGAAACCTTATACCGGCATTACCGGAAGAGTTCCAAACACCGAAAGCCGCAAAAGTGATATGCAGCGCAGTCACTAGCGGAGATGTCCGCGCAGTATTGTTCCACGGCCCATCAGGTACGGGCAAAACAATGTCGTGCAAGTTGGTAAGCCAAGAAATTGGACTTCCGGTTATGGATGTAATCAACTGCACAGAAAATCTCGATGAATTTGTGCTTGGCAAGTTCATTCCCGAAGAAGATAGAATTATCTTTAAAGAAAGCTATGTAACAAAAGCAATTCGTCACGGTGGCGCGGTCGTATTCGAGGAAATAAACTTTGCCAAGCCTCAATACTTGGCGTTTCTTAATTCTCTGTTGGATGACAACGGTTTCGTCCGGTTGGATAACGGCGAGGTTGTAAGGCGACATCCAAACTTCAGGTTCTTCGCCACCATGAACTTAGGATACTTCGGCACAAAAGAACTCAACCAGGCGCTATACAACCGCTTCAATGTAGTGATAGAACTTGCCGCTCTCGCCGATAAAGCAATCATAAATATGCTAACGGTTCGTATACCGGAGTGTAAAGATAAAACAGATAAGATATTAGGTGTTTATCACAAACTGAAGAAAAAAATAGAAAGCGAAGAACTTGACATAGTAATCTCACCACGAAACCTTGAAAACTGGGCGCGATTGGCTAAGTACGAAGGATACATTGCCGCAGCCGAAAAAACAATAATCCCTATCGCCAAGTGTGACCGAGTGTTGGAGAATACCATCCGCGGCATTTTGGTGTTGTATAAGTGGTCGTAAGGCAGGTACGAATATGTCATTTACATTATTTTATAGCAAAGGCCGAAATGTGAGTGGACAAACGCTAACAGACCCATCACCGGAAATAATTGAGGAAGTAATCAATGAATTACTTCCAACGCTGGATTATTACGTTTTATTAGAACGTCGCCGAAGAAATATAAACCTCCCGGATATTGAAACGCAAAGGAGGAAAGCACTTGAAAAATTTAAGCAAACTGATAAAAAAAGCCGAACAGGGTGACGGCAATGCAATGATTGAACTCGGAGTCATGTATCGTTTTGGAGACGGCGTCGCCCGTGATATGGGAAAATGCTTCTATTGGACAAAACAAGCGACTGCTCTGCTAAATCCAATAGCATATCAGTATCTTGGCTACCATCAAGAGATTCCAGTGGGTTACTCTGACCCAAATGATGACGCCGCCGATTACAAAACTGTTTTCGACTGCTTCTTTAAAGGCGCCGTACTTGATGACTCCAATAGCATGTATAAGGTAGGAGATATGTATTTTAAGGGTAAATTCGTAGAGAAAGACCAAAGCTTTGCCTTTAAGTTGTACAAGAGAAGCGAAGAACTCTATGGCTATTCCCCCGCAAACCTTAATCTGCGGCTTGGTGAATGTTACTGCATGGGTTTGGGAACAGATCAGAATATTATAAAAGCGCATGAGCATCTTGAAGAAGCTATAAGCGAATATGAGGAACAAGTGGCAAGCAAAGATGCGCCAGAGTTTTTCATGGAAGGTTATAACAGAGCGAAGCGTTTATTAAAACGAATTGACGCTGATAAAATACCGGGGAAACCAATTGATTTAGCGATGGAAAAGAAAAACAAGGAATACGCCGCATTTGTTGCCGGCGAACAAGCAAATTTTCCCGAACCTCAATACCCGGTCGAAGCCCTTGAAGCTTTGAAAATTGAAAACCCGAAAGTACCAATCCCAAAAGGGGTAGCCTTCAATACCGTTTTAGCCAAAGCCGAATCCGGCGATACTGGGGCGATGTATTATCTCGCGTCCTACTGTCTTGACCGATTCAAGAAAGAGCTTGGGGGTAAAGGCATGATTGATTTCGCGCTTCATTATTATTATAAGGCGGCAAGAAGTGGATTTTCGGCAGCTTTGTACACTCTTGGCACATTATATCACAAAGGAGAAGGCGTAGCTTCAGACCCCCAAAAAGCACTCTTATTCTTTGAACAATCAAGTGAAATAAATGCTCAGGAAGAAATCGGCATATATTATTTGAATGGCGATATTGTTGAGCAAAATTACGAGAAAGCATTTAAGTGTTTTACCAAATGCGCCCTCTTCAAAGAAAAATATGATTATGCCGCATTGCGGGAACTCGCCCGTATGTATCGCGAAGGTCTTTTTGTTGAACCGGACGTGACATTTGCCGAATACTTAGAGGAGCAAGGAAAAAAGCGGAAAAAACGCGGGGAAAGCGGGAGGGGATATGAAAAGGGATGACAAGAAAACCCTAAAGCTTTTTCAATGCGACTTTAACCGAAGCATAGAGGAAACATTCGCGCAAGTCTTGACGGAGAACGAACAGGTCCGCCTATTCTTCATCAACGAAAATCAAGCGTTTACCGATGGACGCAATATTATTGTTGACCCCGCTATTGGAGAAGTTTTTGCTGATAAAAAAGCGCTGATTCGCGCCGAGGACTATATGCAAATCGGACGAAAAATATCCACCGACTCGTGGCATGCGTTGCGTATGATTACGCGGGGGCAGAATATCCATGAATGTTTACATATACTTTACTCGGACTTTCCGAATGGCGTAAAAACAGATTCACGGGCGTCCACTAAAGTCAGGACAAAGGCTTTGGCGTTGATAAGCAATATAATTGAGGACGCTTTTATCGAAGCTGTTGGGTGCAGCGTTTATGACAACCTTGAACTTTATCTTCAGTTTGAACGAATAGCTGTCCTTTTTTCCAACGCGCCGATTGAAGGTACTGTCAATCGAGTGTTTAGGAGCGAATCCGAAGAAGCGAAAGAACCTCTTCCATTCGTCGAGTATTTGAGCTATATGGGAACTTTTCTTTTATATCCGATGGTCGATTTACAAGACCCGCCTGAATCTATTTCGAAATATGTCGAGCAGACAAAACAACTCTTCCTGGACGGAAGCATTTGCAGCGAGCCAAAGGATCGTTACAAGTATACACAGCAAATATTTGACGTCATAGAACCACTTATCCCTGAAAGTGAAAATGACATAGATGATATATTGTTTGAGCGTATGCTGCCTGGGATTAAGACTCATTCGACCGACGATAAGACAATCAGCACATACCAAAGCGAAGGGAAAAAGGCGCCTGTTTTGCGGCGGTTATTTACGGATTTAGTCGGAAACGCTTTGCCGAAGCGTGACTTTGGTGAGCAGATTATCATAGTGATTGATGACTACAAAAGCGAAAAAGAAACAGCGCTGAAAATCGTGTTGGTGAAGCCTGTTGTTGTTAACTGGAAAGGAACGCAGTTCGATTGTTCACGAGTCCACAAGGATATTAAAATAATCGAAACTAAACCAAAGCCAAACTTGAATCTTCGGCGCGCGTACCAAAATATTTACAGTAAATATCAAATAAACATTAACTCGTATAACAGCCGCTTCGCTCAGTTATTAAAAGCCCGTATCCCTGTCCGTGAGGAAAAGAAATTGTTTGGGAGCGGCATAACGTCAACACGGCTTGCCGATGTGAAAAAGCGTTATTGGTATCGCAATGCCGAGGAATACGGTATTCCTGACATAGCTGTGTTGCTTCTGATTGACGGCTCCGGCTCGATGTCGGGTCCCAGGAAAAAAAGTGCGATGATTTCAAGCGTCATTCTCCACGAAGTTTTGAAAAAGCAAAATATCATCCACGCAATTGTGGAACACAGAGCGGGGTTTCACGACCCAATTGTAGAGGTTAATGTTTTGGTAGGCGTTAATGCCCGCAACGAAGAAAAGTACAACTTGATGACACTATCAGCCAGTGGCGACAATCGAGATGGTCTTGCTCTGTTTTGGGCTGAGAAGTTCCTCAACACATATACAACCTGCTCACAAAAGCTCATCATTGTACTTGCTGACGGTGCGCCGGCGCACGCATATGACGAATATTATCCGCCGGTTTCGTCAAAGGATACGGCTAACGCCGCCGTAAAAATAATTAAACGCGGCGCGGATATCATTGCGGTTGCTCTTGATGATGGGGATGTTGGCAAATATACATGCTATGAGGCGCTAAAAGAGATATATCCGTCGGTTGTTTCATGCACAGACTTGAAGCGCCTTACAGGGCAGTTGCTGGGAATTATTTCAAAAAACCTGATATAGATCCAGCAAGCCGATTTTTAATTTTTAATTTTATGGTTTTACTGAGGTAGAAAAACAAGGTTATCGAAGTATTTAATGGAACAAATGACATCTATCCATTTCACTCCTCGATCCCATGCGTCGTGCAATACGGCTTGATAACCGTATCAATTATCTCGATAGCTGCTACATTTGCTGTTTTACCGGCAATATTATATTTGTGCTCAATTCGTTCAAATGCCTTTTTATAGCGGGAAATAAAATACCGTACATCCTTAATATCAGTTTTCAAGCCACGTTCAAGGTTTTCTATCACATTATCATCGTCATCAGTATCAATCAATCTTTTGGCTATGTTTTCCGGTGAATCTTCGTTTAAAATACACAACAAACCCGAACCCGTCACCTATTGGGATGGCGGTGTTCGAGTTGTCATGGATTGGTGCGCCATCAGGGACTCGAACCCGGGACCCACTGATTAAGAGTCAGTTGCTCTACCAACTGAGCTAATGGCGCATATTTTGTTTTAGCTGTTTTTATTATCTCGCTAAACCTTAATACTCCTGTGGTTCACTGACCGCCTTGCTTGCTGTTTACTGTTTACGTCATTTATGCAACTGCGATTTACAAGTACTTTGCCTTTTTCCCTTATTATTATCTTAATTTCCATTTTACTACCAGTAAATAAGGGGTATTTTTCCTGACGCCTTTACGGCTGCTGCGTATAATAATAATTGAAAATATAAGAAAGGTCAATAATTTTTTATGAACGATCCAACACGATTTTATTCGGACGATCCAACGCGATTATTTATGAACGATCAAACTTGATTCTTTATGGACGATCCAACTTGATTTTTTACGGACGATCAACCCTGTTTTATGAACGATCAAACTCGGTTTTTTACGGACGATCAACCTCAATTTTTTATGGACGATCAAACCCGAATAATTAAATAGTGGTTAAAGAGTGGTTAAATAGGCAACAATTAATCTGATGAAAAACAACATGAAAGACAAAGAAACAGTTATACTGGGTCTCTTGTCAGAATGATCTAAGCCCGAATGCAATTAAGCAAAAAATAATCAAGGCAATAACAATAGCCATATACCTTTGTCTATTTCGCTCCTCTTTATAAGCCCTTACCGCGATAGCAAAATGTTCCCTGATACGGTCGTTGAATTCCTCAGCCAGCTCGTCAGACGAGTCGGAGGGGCAGTGCCGTACAGCCGTTTGACAGAGTTCTTTGTATCGGTCTATGTATTCCTTATTTTCAACCAGTTCTTTTGATTTCCTATCATATGAGTAGAAGGATCCTTTGTGTTCGTTGACCACTTTTGATTCCCATACAAAAGCCCTGAGCTTCCATATATAGTAGCTGTCCGGTTTTTGATCCGCCGCCTTTTGGAAACACAGGTCCGCTTGATCATAACGCTGATCCGCCAGAAGGGATTTGCCGCACGCAAGAAGTAGCTCATAACTATTTACGGCGTCGAGGTCAAACTTGTCGGCGTGCTTCAAGTCAAAATAGACAAAAGCGTCCTCTGATTCCAACTGACTGCCGCACCTTGTGCAGAATATAGTCTTGCTTGAGCTGTCCACTTTCATAACACAATCGCAATTTGGGCACATAGCCGCTCTGAACTGCATATTTAACCCCTATCCGCCGCTGTATGCAGCATGGATTTCATGAACTTGCATTGTGTTTCAAATATGTTTCAATTCTATATCAACTTACGTCGAATATCAACAAATCCTTATAATCTTGCGACTCAGGCATCAGGATGATAGAATTAGTCCATGGTATTTTCAGATTTACTAGAGGAAAAAATACTTGTCTATGATGGTTCAAAAGGCGCTGTCATGATGCGGATGGGCCTCGCCGGCGGAGAATGCGCAGACCTATGGAATATCAGGCGCCCTGAAAAAGTGTTTGGCCTATATACAAGTTATGTTGAAGCCGGCGCCGACGTCATTCAGACAAACACAATGCAGGGAAGCAGATATCATCTCGAGGCAAGGGGAATTTATGAAAAACTCCGAGATATAAATTCTGAAGGAGTAAGACTGGCTGTTAAAGCAGTGCGTGATAGCGGAAGAAATTGCCTCGTTGCGGCGTCTATCGGCCCCCTTGGGGGGTTGATGTCGCCTGTAGGGGATTTGACGTTTGACGACGCCGTATATGCGTTTTCCGAGCAAATTGAATCAGTTTCCGAAGCCGGAGCTGATATTTTGCATTTTGAGACCTTCACAGATTTAGCGGAACTTCGTGCTGCGGTATTTGCTGCAAGAAGCGTCACAAGCCTACCCGTGATCGCGACTATGTCGTATATGAAAAACGGCGTTGCAATGATGGGTGACGACGCATACCTGTCTGCGTTGTTTCTGAAAGCTTTTGGCGTCTCCTGCGCTGGTGCTAATTGCTTGTTATATCCTGATGAAATGCTGCCTGTTCTACAAAGAATGGCTGTGGTTGGCGTCCCTCTTTGCTCCAAACCAAATGGTGAAAATGCTGAACATTCGGACGTCGAAACCTTTTATAGATTGGCGTTTGACTATGCGGCTTGCGGAGTCAGGCTTATGGGGGGGTGTTGCGGTTCAGGACCGGAGCATGTGGCTGCGATACGTAAAGCTGTTGATGAGTATTCAATTGGAGGAAAAGGGAACACATCGCCCTCATTGCTCCATTTTGGATGTGGGGAACCGGCGGGGGAAGAGGCGCCGCCGCAATACATCACGTATCATCCGGTATGGATTGAGCGGTGGAGAGCGAGAGAGATGCTGATTTCGCCAAAACAGGCTATCAAAGCCACAGACGCTGCCCAAGCCATTGCGGGCGGGCTTGCGTATACGATCAGTCCGGATGCGCTGGAAGATGAAGAGGATGTTATAGCAGCTCTGATAATAGCCGAAAAGGGAGATGCTAAAGTATGTGTCGTTTCCTTCGAAATAGCGAATGAAAACGAGCGGTACAGTGAAGGGGCAACTGTCATGGAGCGCGAGAAGGAGAGACTTGTTGCACTGTCTAAACAGATTGCCGTGAATGCGAAATTGTATTTAAGTAAACCGATAGTTATAAAGACTAACGTTCCGGAAGTGCTGGAAAATAGTCTGAGATACTATTGTGGAATTGCAGGTACTGATGTTGGAATGCAGAAAAGATCTGCGCATATTCTGATGCAAATAGCTGAAAAGTACAAGTCTGTCATAATAGCTACGTAAAGGCGCAACGGCAAATTCAGTCCTCCTCCCGCGTATGCAGCGGGCAGTCTTTCGTTGAGGCTATATCCAAATTGGGGTTCCAACAGCCCTTACAGTGACGATTGTTTCAATATGATATAAGCCCTCAGTTAGCGCTTGGGCTACAACTGTGTTGGAATCGTCTGTTGTCGCGTCTGATTCACCGGAAGCTGAGGCAGGGTAATCTGATACGGCTTCGCAATTGCCTGCCACCGCGTTAGGAATGCCTGCCATACCACCGCCAACTGCGGCGTCGCCTATCGCACTACTGTCCGCCACGCCGCCGCCCGCCTCACTCCGGCTCGCCGCGCCGCGCCCCCGCTCATGCACTATCCACCTGTCATCGACTCTC
>WRNQ01000032.1 GCA_009776565.1 Synergistaceae bacterium
TAGTCTTTCCGTAAAGAGGGGTTCTTTTTAGAGAAAACATCAAGCAATTCCACGCCTGCAATTAGCTGGTTTTTATTTTGTGAATTCAGCAATATATCGATGGCGGGGCGGACGAGTGATTCTTCCTGCCTTTCAAGCAATGTGATTATGCCCTTGCGTAAACCGGCTTTTTTGGTGGTCAGCGTTTCGGATAATTTCTCTATATCCGCTTTACACAGCGGATAATATAGAAGCCGATTGACAATACGCTCGCATACGGTCTTGCTTTTGTCGGACAACCCATCCAACATAAATGTTCTATGCTCCGCATTTTCGGGATCCAGCAATAAGCTGTAAAAAGACAGCCGCTGTTCCGCGTTCATTATCGGAACGTAATTCATTGTCTTGCGAATCAGGTCAGCGGAACGGTCGTAAGCTGATAACCCCAACATTACGCCGCAGGGCGCGGTAGCGTTCAATGTCTCTGTGAACCACGGAAAAACGCTCTCTGTGAACACTGTATTTTTCGTGCCGATAAAGTCCGCTGCATCCGTTAATTGATTGAATAATGCAATGCGCTCCCCTTCGTCCGGAGGATAAGCTTCGTCCAAACAGGTTTTTGTTTTCGCTGACTTTTCGTGTTCCTTTACCCAATATAATCCGTAGTGACACGCATCCTCGTTAATATGCAAATTGGAACATATCCAGGCCAATTCCTCCGGGTCGCGGACGTTGAGATACTTCACCGCGATATAATGTCGGAAAAATTCATTGTTTGTATGGGTGATAAAATACCACCCAACCAACCTCCTGTATTTTTCAGGGCTGTCCAGCAATCGCAAAGCGCCCCCGGTCGCGCTGTGAATGTCCCGGCAACAGAGCGCCCATAAAGCCAAATACATCTCCGTTGTGTCTTTTGAATCAAGACCTGCGGCAATCGCATTTTTGTCCAATAAATATTTCAACGCGAGCGACATACATTTTTCGGCTGTTTTTTGTTTCTGATCGCCAAAACGCAACCCCGACCATGTATCAAATGCCCGAATCACGGACGAAAAACGGCACAAATCATTTTCCAAAATAAGGCGGATAAAATAAATATGACTGTCAAGCGTACCGCTGTCGCAGGTTTCCAATATGGATTGCCGCAAGCCCTCCTGCGCTTTTGCGGCGAGGAGCAGCTTTCCCAAAAGTTCCAGGGCTCGGGGCGCCCCACTCCTGACAATAGCCAAAATTATATCGCGGCTCATTTGCACGGTACTGCCATTTACAGCTTCCTCAATCAGTGCGTAGATTTTACTGTCGTTGCGGCGCAGAGCCAATGCGACACGGTTTACAACAATGTAGCCTGGCGCGTTTTCGGCGGTAAGCGTTTGTTCTGTCGTCAAACCATAACAGATATAATCGGCAGCATAAATCATGACGTTAAAGTAAATATCAGAATAATCGCCCGCGCGGTTCGAGCGGTATGATAGCCGGTATACTGTTTGGGCGTATGGAAACTCCATCACCAACTCACATTCTTCCCGAATACGGGCGGTTTCTTCTTTGCCAAAAAGATACTCCAAAGCGGCGGTCAGTTTTGGGTGGAAAAACTCATCCAATGTCAGGCAATCTTCAGGCGACCGCCCGCACAGCTCACGATAGGCTTCGGGTATTGAGATGANGCGTCTTTCATTATTCATTTCCAGTAATTCTTGCATCCATCTGGTATGTTTGCTCCATATTGCTTGCAGCAGATTCCTGGTTTTGTCGTGTAATTGCTTCTCTATACGCCCCTCATATTCAGAAACAATTGCCGGGTCTTTCTTCAACATATCGAACATGGCTACCACAGCCTCCCTGCCAGAAAAGTCAGTCGTATAAAAGCAAGAACATCGTTTTCGTTAATTATAAGCGGGTCATCAATACCGGTTATTTCCGTATCGTTGACAACTACACGAAACAATCCGTCCTCAAAGCCCTGCAATGCTGTTTCCACAGCTTTTTCCGCGTCGGCTTTTTTATCGGAATATAACCGGCCAAATCCAACCTTTCCAACTGTACTTTGGTCAGATATTTCCGTTTCGGTAAGAAAAGGAACAAGCATATCCATAGTGCTGCGGNTGTTGTATTTTTCCGCTTCCTGCCGGACGATCGTTTCGAGCAGCTCCCGCAAGGATGTAATGCTTCCGGGCAAACTATAAGGCGTGTTTTCCAACACAGGCCGCCGCTTTCCAGCGGATTTTAGTTTTATATAAATGTTCATGTTAGTAATATAACGCCGCTTGCCCATTACTTGTAATTTTTACTGCTCTTGACATTATTATTTTCTCCTACGTTTTCATAGTAAGATTATTTTTCAACTCTTGCCATACAATAGCATTCTTAAAATACATGTCAAGGATTGTTGTCGGATGGATAAATAACAGAGGATAGAAGCTTTTTATAACAACAAGTTCAATCAATATTTGCTTTAACGCTAATTCTGAGTTGTAAGCAACGAGCTTAGCTTACGTTTATAACCTCCTTGTTTCCAAAGCTTTCTTAGCATGGCTTCCAAAATGTGGATATTATCGTCTTGTAAATACGATAAAGATGCGGATACACTTTTGTCATTTTTGCTGCCAACACAAAACGTTCCATTTCCGTTAAAAAGTACCATTTCCTCCCAACTGCAAAAAACTCGTTCAATAGAGGATGGTTTACGGCGTTCCATTTCAATTCCAAAGTCGCTGACCAGCGCAGAACCAAAACGATAGCTTTTTCCGCTTTTAAGACCTTCTAAGTATTCAATCAGTATTCGAATACCAATCGTGCTCCACAAACAATCAATAAGTTTACTGTATACCACCTCTCCAGGGCTTATGGATTCGGATTCTGTATCATTTCCCCAAAATATTCCATATGCGGTTCCAGTTGGTATTCCATTGACTGAATTGCGCCTTCCGCCCCAACGAATGTAAGTGATAGAATCTAAACTCCACTTTCGGTCTTGCCATTCCAGTTCCTCACGAGTAAGGGTAAGTTTTTCTCTTAAAACTCCAATTGTGGCCTTGAAAATGACTTTGTTGAGTTGCTCAAGAATTTTATTCAACGCTTCAATATCTTCAGTTAGAATCTCGGAAATTCCTTTTATTACGCCAAATATCTCCTGTAACATGTTTGTGAGTTTTTTTGCAAAAACAGGGGGTGAATTGTTGTTACATATGTAGACTTTCAAATCTCGTACATACTTTACTATGCGATGGCTCGCATTATGTGATAAACCACGGGCTTCCGCGTTTATATTGATCGGTTTGGCAACAAGNCCCCAATTNTTGAGAACTTTAGTAAGTTGATTTATTACAATACTTACTACTGAATTCGACTGTTTTTCACGAATCATCGCGCGAATTTTCTCTATNAGTGTTTTAATATTACCTTCCTCTTTTTCAAAAAAACTCTGAGCCTCAAGTTCATAAAAATCTATCATGTCGTCTATCAATATCAATTCATGTTGTTTACCGTTGTCAGTCGCCAGTTTAACTGTATCCGTCACTACCTTTACAAGTTCCTCAGTTGGTAAATTGTCAAGAGCCAGTCTGATAACTTTTTGGTAATATCGCCTCCTTTCTTGTATTTCTGTTCCAATAGCCGTAATATCCGACACTTTCGGAAAACCCGATATCGCTCGCTCTTCATTAAGAATCCTCATAATGACCTTAAGCCCTTCTGGTTTAATGACTTCTTCAAATGTTTGCGCCAGTTTTATAATCATAGATATTACAGCGGAAGGTTCGCAAGAGCCAAGCTTGGATAAACCGGCGGCAATTATATTTGCGCGCGCGACAGGAGTAAACTTGGACAAGTCCAAAGCCTCCGAATTTAAGGATGGATCAAAAAGAGAGAATGGGGAAGATTTCAGCAGCTCTAAAATCACGCTAACAGGTTCTAACGAAACGCCAGGTAACCAGGCAATTTCAGCGGAAAGGCGTTTTATTGGATGAATCAACACATTGTAAGCTTGCTCAGATTCAGCAGCAATAAGAAGCAGGCTATGTTCATCGGCTAAATCCTTAAGTTTAGCGCGGTTATCAAAAGGAGATGCATTCAGGATATTAAATGGGTTTTGAAATAGATCCATAACTTGTACCAGTTTCTTTTGCGCATGTTATTCTTTGATAAATCCAATTTTTTTGTTCTTTTCTTTCGGTAAACTCGCCAGAGCCGTATCAAGGCTGACTTGGTCAAGTTTCGGCTTTCCAGATTTAGCTGTAAGTCTAGCCGCTTCGCGCACAACAAAAGCAGCGTCGGAAAGCGCTTTACCTGTCAAAGCATTGATAATAATTTCCACGTTTAAATTGTCCTCTTTTGGCAATTTATTTAAAAGCGATTCGATAAGCGCAGATACTTCAAGTTTCGAGGGCATTTTCACTTCCACGATGTGGTCGAAGCGTCCGCGCCTGATAATGGCGGGGTCAATCATGTCGATTTGATTGGTCATTGCTATGACCAATACTTTGTTTTTTGTCATTTCTGAAAGTCGTCTTAGAAATTCAGCTACTTCTTCAACGTGATGTTGTCCTGTTGCTCCTGTTTGTCTTTCAGACAGAAAAGACTCCATCTCGTCAATAATAATAACAGCCGGAGAATTTTTGACAGCTTTATCGAAAACTTCCGAAATTTTTCTGCTCGTTTCGTGAATATAAGGACTCCCAACGCTGCTCGAATCAATTGGGAAACTCGGCCAATCAAGAAATTCAACAAGCCGCTCCACGGCATATGTTTTTCCGCACCCAGGAGGACCGTAAAGAACAATGGAGGACGGAAATTCAATTCCCATTCTTTGATATTTCTCCGCGTTATGAACTATGTCAATGACATGCTCGTTGAAAAATTCCTCTATTTGCGGACGCCCCGGAAGGCTGAATACTTTGGAAGTTGATTGCGATAGAATTTCCCTTTCCCCTTCGGGAGTTACAGCAATAGCGCTTTGCTTGCCAGCCGGAACATACACATCAGCAGGCACATAAAGTCCTGCTGCATGAACTATTTCTGCAATATCGCCAGCGTCCATCCATCCTGCGAGTTGAGTCAGGCGCCTGAACGAATCGGTTGATATGACCACTCCGCCGGTGAGCCACTTCCCCAAAATAACGTCGTCGCTTATTCGCGGCGTCACTGTCCAGGTTGGAAGCAGCCTGGAGTATTGCTCAACATAAATGGCGTCGTGAAAAGAATCATCCTTTGATAATTCTCTGGACTCATGAAGCGCTATAGCAAAAGACAAAGCGTCCATCTTATCGCAAATTAATTTTCTTCTATTAACTTCAACCGGCGCCATACTGTATACGTAAGGACTGTACAAAACGCGAAATGACGCGTCGCCAAACGTTATTACATCAAAAAGAGATTCGTCCAGAAATCCTTTGTCATGCCATTTTTGCGCTAACTCTGGGCTTGCAAGCAAAATGTTGTTTATATCGCTTGCGCCATAAATTTGCCATTGGTCGCCCCAAAAAAGGAGCGAATTTACTTCCGACCCATCCTGCAATTTATAGCCTTTTGGTAACCACAAGTCCTTTGCCATAAAGTTATCCTCTGATTATATTTACACTACTCGCGTCATAATATTGATTCGATCTTTCAAATTGGATATTCCAAAGGCTAACCACGACAGACCGCAAATTTTCTATCTCGCCGGAATTTAAAAATCGCTCGCCGATATCGACAAGTTCCTTAAAACGACGCGCGTCAATAAAATTATATGGCGAAGAAGCCATATCCTTGAACCAATCAATGACAAACCAATCCTGACGCCATAGTATCTCGAAATTCTTACCCCTCAATTCGTCTAAATAACCTTCAAAACTATCATCGTTTTTGTCAATGGATTGTTGCGCGGTTTTAGTTAATTTCTCAAAAGCCTCTATTTCGTTAGGTCGCGCGTACTGTTGGACATTTTTTTGAAAGTAAAATGTCACGTTGTCGAGGTCCATTTGACGGGATTCTGGAACATGCGCCTCTCTGACCTGAGAAATTATTTTTTTTGCTTCAAGATTATTTTCATGGGCTTCTTGAGCCTTCTCCGCGTCTGCGACATTTGGGTCGAGCGATTGGGCGGTTTTCAATTTTTGCCTCGCTTGTTCCAGTTTAGAATCATTTACTCTAAGGCTCATCTCGTCAGCACTACGCTGCAATAGATCAGCCTCTTCAATAATTCTCTCGGATTCGTCGGAAAAATTATACTGTCCGCCCTGAGGCGAATAAAAATTCTTAGTGCTGGACGTAAAACCAATACACGGAACTGAAGCTGATACCATTATGACGCCAGAATCCAGCATCTCTATCGCGAATTCAAGATCCGCGCCCGCCGGTATAACTCCATTATCAAAATCGGAACCGTTAATAAGAAGTTCGCCAATTCTGCGATTGGCGTTTATAGGATATTTAATATCGCCTTCCCATAATCTGAAAACAAGCGCTCCGTCGGAACCGGCTTTAAGCGATTCGGCAGCTTTAAAAAGAATTTTATCTTTTTTTAAAGGAAGCGATTCTCCCGCTTTAACCACACGCTCAAGTTTTGTTTGTGTGCTGCCAGGTTTAATTAAAGCTTCAACGCTGATGGTATGCGATGCGGGAATGGAGTCAACCGATGCGGCAGTCCTTGTGATTGTTATTTTGTCTTGTTCAAGGGATATTGGACCGCCAAACGGATCGAACACGAACGTCTTAAAATGATTTTCCCCCATTTCAGGCAGAAAGACATCAACAATTGCGCCATGCGCCAGAGAAAAACGGCCTGATGTCCAACCCGTGTCGATGCTGTCTATTTGAAATTCCGACCCCGAAGTTACCTCTTCTTCAAGCTGGAGTATTATCTTTGCCTTAACGTCAGGCGTGCGTGCATAATAATTAAAGGACAGATTCAGTTTACCTCCGGTTACAAGCTCTCCGCGCGAGTTTTTCTTCGAGCGATTCTGAGTGCTCCAATCAATGGACTCGGCAAATAAGCTTGCGCCTTCAGCCACGGCGGTCATTGGGTTGACATCTAAGCCACCGGCTATTCCTAGCTCGGAAGTGACTTTGTTACGCAAATTCACGTATTGATTAGGTCCGCCGATGAAGACGATACGTTCAATATCATGAGGCGCGAGACCAGCTTTGGCGATGGTATCTCTTGCGGCTTTTATAGTATCGTCAACTTGACCGGCAAAAAGTTTATCGCAAATTACTCTGTCCAAAGGAATGTCAAAGTATATTTCCTTCCCGCCGAGGTCGTTGGCCATTATGTCGGTTTCCAGTAGTGTAATCTTTGTTTCCTCTTTTGACGAGAGCTCTATCTTAGCTTGCTCGGCAGCCCACGCTGCCATACGAACAAGTCGTTGAAATTTTGGATTTACCGGAAAATCTTCAGGAAGATCGAAAGTTTCATTAAGCCAGGGGATAACAACGTTATCAACTAATTTTCGGTCAAAATCTCTGCCGCCGCACATGGCAATGCCTCCATGCGCAAGCAAATTAACTCGGCCGTCGGTGTTTTGTGCAATGGCAACGTCCAAAGTTCCTCCGCCTAAATCGTAAATTAAAAACATTCCGTTAGATTTATACACGCGCATGACGCTCATAATGGCGGCAACCGGCTCTTGCATTAAGGCTACTTTGCCAATGCCGGCCATTTCTGCGGCCTGCATGGTTGCGGTCTTCTGCATTTGATTGAACGCTGCGGGGACAGTGATGACGGTTCCTGTATCGGGGTCGTTCCTGATTTCCTCTGGCAAATAGCCGAATAATACCTTTAAAATTTCAGCGGAACATTCCTCGGGCGTTTTAGAGATATTCAAGTCTGGAAAGTCTATAGGGGTACTCGTTCCCATGAAGCGTTTGAATAGCATGGCGGTATTTTTAGGGTAACGCGAAGCGTTATCATATGCGCGCTTACCTATAATTTTATTCCCGCGCCGGTCGATATAAATGGCGGACGGGGTTACGTCATTTTGCTCGGGGCTTTTCCATAAGCGGGTCGTTAAGCCGTCAAAGGAACAAATTGCACTATTGGTAGTGCCTAAGTCTATACCTATGTAGTGTTTCATTTTTTCACCTTCCGTAACATTACAGTTCCCATTTTTATAAGACCATCTTTTCCCATAATGATAGGTTCAAGCATTTGTTCCACCATTAACTCGTCCTGCGCTTCAAAATCTTCTATATTTAGGGGCGTAGCCGCCGTTCCGGAGTCAAAACGATCACCTTCTATGTTAACAAACTTCAATTCGGCCAGGTTCATGGTTTCTTCAAGCTTTTTAACGAACCATCGAAGTTGGCTTTTGTGCCGTTCCTGCTCTACGACATCTAATTTCGTAAGTAATCGGTCGAATGCCCGCCCAAAACGCCAGGATTCGACCGCCATCGTTATGACCGCGTTTCGAAGAGTTTCTTCACGTGCTGTAACCTGTTCTGAATTTGACATAATCAATCTCCTCTATTTCTTATTACCGCTTATGTAGCCAATTTGAGGCGTTTGTTTGAGGCGCTCAGGGACATAGCCTAATAGAATCGCATCAAGAATAGCTTCTTCTATAATCTCGCTCCGACGAGTTTCAACTTCGCTTTCAGCGCGTCTGTAGTCGCTTTCTAAATAACTAAAGCTCCAGCAACGGCTATGGAAATCGTCAGAGAGCTTATTAGAAGCGTTTATGGTATCATTTGTATTAACCAAGCCGCTTATTACTTCTAAACGGATTTTTTCCCTAAAGTACCATCGAAGTTGAGATATATTAAATGTATTATTAGTACCTACAGGAGGTTTCTCATATTGTAATTGCGTGTTTGAATTACTATTTGGCGTGGTGTTCACTGTATTCAACGGCGCAGGATTGCTTCTTTGAGAAAGTGACGGCGATGGCGCGCTTACAGAAGAAGAATTTTTTTCAGTTTGTACACTACTAATAATCCATAACAGGCAAAAGATTATCAGTATAATCCCCCATCCCCAGATAAGCGAATTGGATTCTTTTTGTTTTTTACTTCTACTATCACTATTTATATCTTCATATTTTGAAGATGATTCCTTGGGAGCAAAATCCTTAAATGCATAGTCGTTTACATTTTCAACTATGCTGATATCGGAGACTAAATTTACAAGACCTGAGAATCCTTTTTTACTATTATCATTATTAATCATAGCTATTCAGCTTATTTTCCTATATTCAAATAATCTGTTATTGTAAAGCTCCCTTCGCTTTGGGTTTGGTTGCAGTTTCATATTTCTCCACAAGCAATGTTTCACTTATGTATCATTATATTCTCAAAGCTGTCATTTGTCAGGTAAAATGACGATGTTTGCAAATATAGATTTATCTCTTTTTAAAAATGTAAGCAAAAACTTCTGAAGACGTGCTATACTTTGTGTAGGTTAAGATGAATACCAGCTTGATGATTCATTTGATGAGCAGGACTGAGAAGCGGAGGAATAAATCTGTATGGCATATAGTGATGAACTATGGGCGGATTGCAAAAGAAAATGCCGCTTAAACAATGAAGATATTGCCCTTGCTAAACGGCTGGGATTGAATCCCAGGAGTCTTATTAAAAATATCCCAAATAAAAGCGAGTCGTGGAAAGCTCCAGTTAAAGAATGGCTGCACGAAATAGAGGCGAAACGGCAAAGATAAGACGCGTGATTGCAAGCTCCATTTAAATATGGGTTGTATGCAACGAACTTAGCCTGCATTTAGAATCGCCTCTGCCGAAAGATACGCTGCCCGTTGTGTTAAAGCAGATAAAGATAACAGAGACTAAAAAAGTAATGGCGTAGTGGAGCAAGAACCAGGCGGCGTAGTGATTAATATAGCTCTACGGTTTCGGATTGGCGGCTCACAAAGTCCCGACTGGTGGTTTATGTAGTCCGGAATACTAAGAAGTTTACCGCAGAATCATTTGCGTACCTGCCTGTGGATAGTTTTAATTATCGTCAGGTGAGTAAAGAGGCACACCAAATTTTTCAAAATGCCGCGTATTAAAGGTTACAACTTTGAAATCCTGTTTTTGAGCGGTTACGCAAATATACGCGTCGGCAAAACTCTGTCCCTTTTTTCTGGCCAAAGATATAGCCGTTTGCACATAATCATTATCCGATACCTTTAACCCTTGCCATGTCATTATAGCTTCAAGAATATCCAGAACTTCTTCGTTCGAACGTTTTAATGCGCTGCGCAGCACCCAGGCAAGCTCGAACAAAACAGGCGGAGCGACAACAAGCGCTATGCTTCCGGACGCAGCTTTTACGAAAAGATTTTTAGCTTTGGCAGTCTGTGCCGGGTCTGATAAATCAAACAGCCTCATAAACACGTTTGTATCAATAAGAATGGGCTGCATTATTCTCTCTCCAGAATCCATTTGGCTACATCCGGAGTCAATAACTCTTCTTCGTTGTCTGGCAAATTAACTTTGCCCAGGAATCCTTCATAATCAAGCAGGTTTTTTGGTTTCCGTATGACAATTTCATTATCCCTGACTTCAAAAAAGACTGTATCGCCGGTGTTAATATTCAGCTTGCTTCTAATTTGTAACGGAACTGTCACTTGCCCTTTGCTTTTGACTTTAACAGCTACTAACAAAACTATTTCCTCCTGTATTTAAAGAGTATGATTATTAATAGATATTCCAACTATATAATAGCGCTCTTACAATACATGTCAAGAATTATTTTAAGGACAGACAAAAAGATCAATTGTAGAAGTAAATTCAACTTCAAGAAGGGTTGCATTTGCTTTTGCATTTATGCTGCTTTTCTTGAAGATAACGAATCGTTTTTAAAGCACTTATTTTTGAAGCGACGCGTGGTATAATATTTTTAAATTATGACAATTATTAAACATAATAAAATATTAATGCAAAGGAGAAGAAAGACTATGAGATTTCGTAATATTATTTTTTCTGTAATAACAGTTTTATTATTCACCAGCTTGGCTTTTGCATTCCCATACGACCCGGACCCAAGCCAAATTGACGGGACAAACACGATGGGAGGGACGCGTAGTATCAATAACCTGTTCCCTGGCAACTGGACCAACACGCTGCGAAGTTTGAACGTCGACAGTTTACGGGTGAACAATTTTATGATGCACGAATTTAATACATTCGGCGGCGGTCGGGGCGCTTCGCATGATTTAATGATCTGGAATACCCCAAGTTTTAACGCTGACAAAGTCTCAAATGATGAATCATCCTGGGCGCGTTTGGTGGCTAATCCGGGTTCAAACGTCGCTGCGCAGTATGGGTTGTCCATGTTCACCGAACATAATGAGATGATCCAATGTATTGAGAATATGCCGAGAACGAACCTGACAGTGGAATATTTGGGCGAGATTCCAAGAGGCTTCCCATTCCCGATGCTTATTTTTTCAAAAAACCCGGACCGGAGTCCTGAGGGTTTGCGACAAACCGGCAAGCCGCTGGTGTGGATACAGGGCAACATTCACGGCGGCGAGTGGAGCGGCGGCGAAGGCGCGCTTGCCTGCGCTTATGACCTTGCTATTGGAAGATATGACAACCTTCTTGATAAAGTCAACGTGATTGTCATCCCGCGCGTCTGCGCCGACGGCGCGAAAGTACCCATCAGGGAGACATACGACTTGTACGCCCTGCAGTGGACTCCAAACCCGGAAGCAAGAGATCTTAACCGTGATAACGTGCTTCTCGACCATCACGTAACCCGCGCAATGAGAAAGATGAATATGGCCTACGGCCCGCATTTCTGCATCGACCTTCACGAGCGTGGAAACACGGACATCAACTCAAACATTACGAATAATTATGGCGCGAAGTTCGATAACGACGCGGGCGACATCGGTTCAAGCGGAACGACAATCCTTCAGGCGCCAAAGGAACTTACCGCGCTCCGTTACAAGTATATGGAGCCGGATCTTGCTCAATTTGGAGAGCAGTACGCAATCTACATGGGACTCTATCGCGAGGGTCAGGACAATTACTCCAGCGGTCTGGGAACTGCGTATCAAGCTTGGAGCGGTTACGTTCCTCACCCGGATGATACGGTTGGAGGTCCTTATGGTCCGTATTCCGGCAGAGGACATACCGGCACATGGGTAACCAGCACGAATTTTGACCCTGACGCGCCATACCTTATCATACCCGAGGCGTCATTCAATCACCGCAGCAGCCGCAACATCAACTCAATGCCAGGCGCCGTCAGTCAGTTGTTCGAGAACAAATCCGGTCCAACCAATGTGGGCAACCGCGGTATGTGGGATCGCCGCGTTGCGACCGGCTACATCTGCATGCTTTCTACGATAACGACTGCCGCGAATCGCGGGGATGAGATAGTCCCGCAGCTTGAGGCTATGAGAAGTCGCTGGATCGAAAAAGGCAAGACTTACGATCCGAACGATATGGTACCAATAATCACAATTCCGCCGCTGCCCACATACTGGGATCAAGAGATAGACAATGGCGACGGTTTCCCGCATAAAAGGGACTATGGATATTGGATAATTGACCTCGGAACCACCGCAACCCAGCCTAACTCAATGGCTGGAAACATCACAGGCATGTCGCGGTATGACATGACAAAAGCCGTCAAGAGAGTTCCGGCCGGAACGGGCAATATTACCTCCAATACCGGTAAGCTCGCTGGGCGCAACTTCAGTTGGGTTACTGACAACTCCGGCGATGGCGAAGTGCAGCCCATAAAGTTTGAAGTTATGTGGCAGGGCTGGAACCTTAGGGAGCGCGCGCGTCCTACGGCCTACATATTCGAAGGACCATACGCCGAAGAAGTTGCCAGCCGGATGCTGATAGCCGGCATCGAAGTGAAGCGACTTGCCAGAGATACGACTGTTGACGTCGTGGGTTGGCATTATGCCGCGCGTCCAAGCGTGAACTTCCGCGATAGCGGCGGTACCGGATGGGGATCAGCTAACCGTAACGTAAATTTATACCCAATTGCCAACAGACTGTTTGAGAAAGACACGTATGTAGTATTCCTGGGTCAGATTCTCACCAACCTTATCCCCATGTACATGGAACCCGATATGCCTTTCAGCGCCGGAAACGGCATTATGCTGACATACATGAGCGTAGCTCTTGGCGGCGCCAGTTCCGGCGCCCTGTCTAACAGCCTCATTGGTATGGAAATGCCTATCTATCGCTACACTGGAGACGTGAATGCTCTCCGGACTTATGATATGGACTTCTGCCTTCCTCTTGTT
>WRNQ01000033.1 GCA_009776565.1 Synergistaceae bacterium
GGATCATATGCAAAAATAGTTGCTATTTCGCGCGTTATATCGCCGGATTTAACAAGCCACGCCAGGCTTTGTTCCATTGTTTGCATACCAATATTGTTTCCGGTTTGTATTAAAGTTTTTATTTGTGCAGTTTTGGCTTCCTTTATGCAATTGCGGACGGCCGGGGTTGCTATTAAAATTTCGGTCGCGCACACGCGCCCTCCTTCAGGTTTGGGTATAAGCTGCTGGGAGCATATTCCAACTAAAACAGTACCTANNTGTATTCTGACCTGCTGTTGCTGATACGCCGGGAAAACGTCTATTATACGATCCACTGATTGCGATGCATCTTGAGTATGAAGAGTAGCAAAAACCAAATGTCCTGTCTCAGAAGCCGTTATGGCAAAAGCTATTGTTTCAAGGTCTCTCATTTCACCGAGCAGTATAACATCAGGGTCTTGTCGTAAAGCACGGCGTAAAGCTTCGGAGAATGATTCCGTATCAACTCCTATTTCTCTTTGACGTACAATACATTTTTCGGATTCGTACACGTATTCGATTGGATCCTCTATAGTTATGATATGTTCGCTCCTGGTACAATTAATTTCATTTATTATTGCAGCGAGAGTCGTGCTTTTTCCATGCCCCGTAGGTCCGGTGACCAGAAACAAACCGCGCTTTCTATGAGCAACTTCCTTTAATACCGCAGGCAGATTTAATTCATCAATTGTCCGGATTTTTGAGGGAATTAACCGGAACGCGGCAGCTTTCTTCCTTGATTCAAAATAACAATTTCCGCGGAAACGGGCTTTTAGTCCGCTGTGTATAAAAGTAAAACTAAAATCAATCTCATGATTATTCATATAAACATTAAACTGTTCTTCAGAAAGAATTTCTGAAAGCATTGCTTCTACTTCTTCCTTGCTTAGCTCTTTATCTGATATTGGCAAAAGTTCGCCGTCAATTCTAATTGACGGCTTCATATTATCTCCTATATGTAAATCACTGGCGTCACGCTTAATGACTTCCGCTAACATTGTTTTTATGTCCAAAGTTATATCTCCTCTCGTAAAACAGCTATTAACTAATACTTACGAATTATTAACTATTATATAGTTGCCGAAATAACTTCTTCTATACTGGTGAGCCCCTCCAAGGCGCTGGCAATGCCAGCATCGCGCAAAGGCGTCATTCCGTTTGCCTTAGCACGTTCATACAATGTTCTACCAGTTTCTCCCCTGAGTATTGTTTCCTTAATTTCGTCATTTACAGACATTATTTCGATTATGCCTCTTCTGCCTTTATAACCGCTTCCGCGGCAATCAGTGCATCCGACAGCTTTCCACGCTACCGAATGAGCGGGTATATTTAGTTCTTCACATACATTTTCAGGAACCTCATATCGCGCTCTGCATTTTGTACAAAGCATACGGACAAGCCTTTGCGCAATAACGCCAACAAGTGAAGCCGAAAGAAGAAATGATGGTATCCCCATATCAATTATTCTCGCTACCGCACTTGGAGCATCATTTGTATGCAGCGTCGACAGAACCATATGACCCGTAAGGGCTGCTCTTATTGCCAGTTGNGCCGTCTCTTTGTCTCTGATTTCTCCAACCATTATTTTATCAGGGTCCTGACGTAAAATCGAACGCAACGCGCTTTCAAATGTAAGTCCCGCTTTTTCGTTAATCTGTATCTGGTTTATCCCCATCATCGTATACTCAATAGGATCTTCAACGGTAATTATGTTTACGTCCGATTTATTAACCTGTTCAAGCATTGAGTAAAGCGTTGTAGATTTACCGCTTCCAGTTGGACCTGTTATGAGCAAAAATCCCCACGGAAACTCACAAAAACCTTCAATTTTTTTCTTATTTTCAGCAGAAAAGCCCAGTTTTTGTAAACCAACCATAGCGTTCTCCGAGTCAAGAATACGCAAAACAATTTTTTCACCATACATTGTTGGCAAAGAGCTGATACGAATATCCACCTTTCTGCCCAAAATGCGGACAATTATTCTGCTGTCCTGAGGTTTGCGCCTTTCTGATATATCCATGTTGGAAAGTATCTTAAGTCTGGAGACGACAGGCGCTTGCAAGTTAACAGGAAAATCATACGCGTTATATAGTTTTCCGTCCACTCTATAACGCACTCTTGATTCTTTTTCGTACGGTTCTACGTGAATATCTGACGCGCCTTCCTGAATAGCCTGTTCTAATATTTTACTGACAAGCTGAACGACCGGAGCATCTCCGGCGCTGGTGAGACTTGTTTCTTTTACGACATCTTCGCCATCTTCAAGGTAAACTTCAACTATTGCATCTTCAAGAGCGCCTTGAAAATTATAAATTCGTTCAAGATTGATGCTTATATCGGAAGGAGAAGTAACTCCAACTTTAATTTCTCTGTTTGTAAGCATCGCAAGTTCATCCAAAACTATAAGGTCCAGCGGGTCCGACATTGCAACCAGCACGGCGCCATTATCAACAATTGACAGCGGAACAACATTNTATTTTTCTGCCACATTCATAGGCAGAGCCTTTAGAGCTTCAGGATCCGGACGATATCTTGCAAGTGAAACCATTGGAAGNTTCAGCTGAATGGAAAGCACCTCAGCAATTTTATTCTCCGAAACTATGCCGTCTTCTATAAGAACCTGGCCCAGTCTCTTCCCCGTAGCTAATTGACGCGCAAGCATCACGTCAAGCTGTTCCTGTGTTATTGCGCCTCCCTCAACTAAAATGTCTCCGAGGCGTTTTTTAGTTTGTCTGTAATTATCCATTATCTTCTGAAAAGAAGCGAACTCGCTTCAATTTTGGCGTCAGGGGTGTCCAATATATACGGAATAACCAGCATCACGACTTGAGATTTATTGGTTACGTTACTTGAATACCTGAAAAGATTACCAAGCAACGGAATATCCCCAAGAATCGGTATTTTGCTTCTCACTTTCGTTTCAATTTCCTTGTGCAGTCCACCAACAACAAAAGGCTCTCCGTTGCGCACTCTTACACTTGACTGAACTTGACGTTTTGATTTTATTGGCTCGCCGGTTTGTAAAAAACCAATGAACTCACTTGCCTCAATATTCAACTCAATTGTTACAAGTCCATCACGTCCGATTCTTGGCGTCATTGACATTATTGGTCCAGCTTCTGCAAATTCAATTGTATAAAGAGTATCTCCACCAGAAGTTTGCGCTACTCTGTAAGGTTGTTCCTGTGTAAGTTGTATTTTAGCTTCCTGCCCGTCGTAAGTAATTACCGACGGATTAGCAAGAATTTTACCAATATTTTTCTCCTGAGTGAATTTAAAAGCTGCGTCAAGCATTCGCCATGAACCGTCAATAATTTGCGGAAGAGGAGCAACCGGTCTGTCAGTGCCAAGCGTAGGCGGAAGGACAGTGCTTCCCTGGGCAACTCCATCCGTAACAAGAGGACGATTGCCTGAATCTGTAAGAGCGCCTACATAAGCCATTCCTTTAGTATAATTAAGCCACCAGTTGTCGTATATCGCATTCAAAACGCTATCCACTTCTTGACTATAAGCGTCGTTAAACTCAAATATCCTCGCGTGAAGCATTACCTGCTTACCCGGGTTATCAATGCTTTGAAGCGCTACAGCAATTTCTTCCAGTCTTTCTGGGGACGATGTTACATATACCTGTTTTTGCCTGTCGTCAACCGTGATATTCCGGAGTTCCGCATCGCTAAGCTGCATAACCCCTGTAAGTAAAGCCGGAATAGTGGAAACATCGGCGTAAGCTATCTTAAAAGAACGCGTTATCTCACGACCTGTCATGTGAGCCAAACCGCTTCTGCTGCCTGCCAGAATAGTATTATTTCCCATCATTGCAAAATCTATGTCGTACATGCTCTTTAGATGTTCAACAGCGGTATTAAGCGGAACTTTAATTAATGTCATAGTTACATACTCGTTTGGCAAGGATTTATCTACCACTACATTTCTTTTTGATGCTTCCGCCATCATTCTTATGACGTCAGTTAAAGGAACATCGCGGACATCAATTGTAACAGGGGAAGTTTTCTGAAAGTCAGGAATCAGTGGTATTGGCGGAAGGCGCATTTGGTTCATCTGATTTTCTAAATTTAACCTGTTTTGCAATTGCTGCGTTGCGAACACAAGAGTATATCTATTGGAAGGACCTGTTCCTCTTAGCTCTTTTACCACAAAACTACCCTCAAATGATTGGATAACAATAACAGCGTCATTCTCTCTCTGCTCCAACTCTATACTTGAAATCATCGGAGTTTCATCCAGAACTGCGTTGTCAACTATATTATTACTCGTTTCCTTAAATATAATCTCCATACTATGATTGTTTTCATTTATAACTATTTCAGGCGTCGGTAATTTAGTTCCGTATAACAACATAAAAGCTTCACTGTCACCCATTTGGTTTATTTGATATTTATCAAGTGAAACTAAATCTATTTTTTTATCAACGCCAACGTTTGAGGCAGCCCAGGCAGATCCTGAAAATATAAAAACAACAAACAAAGCATAAAGAGTATATATGATAAATTTTCTCAAAACCGCACTTCCTTTCATATGAGTAAAGTAGTCTGTTATTTAATCAGTCATTGCAAACAAGAATTCACTTATTTATAAAACTTAAGGAGAATAAACAAATTCTTTGCCTTCATAAACTATTGTAATTCTCCCCTGACCTATGCGGGTTACGCGTCCTTTTCTTTCGGCAAACCTATCTCCAATTTTATATATTCTGCCAGTAGGCTCTCCTTCAATATCAAGCACGGCGACAGATCTTCCTTCAAGCTGCATTGTAGCCTTAACTTGTATAAACGGTGGAATTATAACAACTTCAGGAATTATACTGACGGGATCCGGCGTCGTATTTCTTTCGGCAACAAAAGGATAACGAGCCATATTGGACATAGATAATGCTACTTCCATACTCCGTTCCCTGGCTAAGTTCGCCGCGTTCAGATTTTGTATCATCGCAGTAAGTCTTCTGATATCATCTGTAGCAGGTTCGGGTATGGCTTCAATTATCGCAGGCGCAGCATATTGCGAATGCATATAATATGCGTACCCTGAATAACCAATGCTAATAATTAATATCAACAATAATAATATCCGCAACTGGGCGCCGTCGGACGCATTCTCCGCAGTGCCCATTATTAAACTCCATGCTCTCTTCCACGAACTTTCTTCTGCCATATGTTATCACTCTCTATCTGCTGCTGTAGGCAATAGCTTCAAGCAAGACATCAGCTCTAATCTCGCTATTCACCGATCTATCAGGATTTGTTGGAGATAAATTCATAGTGACCACTCTAACAACATTAGGAAGTCCTCTAAGCTCTGCAAAAGCAGTAATTATCGAATAATAATCACCTACAAAAGACATCCTCATAGAGATCTTTCCGTCTTTTGGCGGATTTGGAGCGTTGGACAGCGCCCTTGCTCCTCCTCTATGAATTGCCTGCTGGACTTCGTAATAAAAGTCAACATTCTCTCCAACGCCGACTTTCAATTTTTCTAGTTCAGTAAAAGCATTAATAAACGCTTGCTTTCTCTGTTCCATCTTAGTTGTTTCATCACTTAAATTATTATATGCAATAGTAAGATTTTCATACTCTATCTTAAGTTTATCTATCGTCGTTTGTGCGTAAAAAATAGAAGCAGCAACCAATAAGCATAAAAGCACAACTAAAAAACATATAAAATTTACGTTGCGGCTCATCTTTGTCCACTCTCCCCAATGGCTCTTGGCGTAAGAGCTAATGTAAACTTAAGCCCTTCAGGTCCCATATTTTCCCTTGTCACAATAGGAACCTGAGCAATACTGAAAGCTTCGCTGTCAAGCAAGTTGCGCGTAGTCGTTACAATGTTGTCCTCGGTGTTAGCCAGACCATCAAGCTTGAGTTCTCTTTCAGTAAGCGCTATGGAAGATAAGATTACGCCTCTAACCGTAGATTTATCAATAGAGTCAAAGACTTCGATTGTTGGAAGCTCTTGATTCATTATACTCAAACTCGTAGAATACACTCTTTCCTGATTTTGTAACCTTGTAATTTCAGCTGTTAAACTATTTCTTAATGTAGTTAGTCTTGAAATACTACCATTTAATTCTTCTATTCCATTACTTAAAAAAAAGTAATCTCTAAATAAATAAAATGAAGCAAAACCACACACCCCTACAAAAATCATAAACATACAAAGCATTAGTAATCCAGTTTTTCTTGTCTTGGGAGGCGGAACATTTTTTACATTCTCTGGCCTCAGATCTAGATTAACTCTCAATTAACTTCACCGCTTTCTCAAGAAACAAGTGATTGATAAATACTAAAACATACATAGTCCAAGAGCAGGTTCAAAACCCACTCCCATGCTGACGCTGTCACTGGGACTGATTCCGCATTGTTCATAAACGTTAATGGTTTCCACTTTTAAATCAATAGAACTCTCTATCGCTCTGACGACCTCGGGATTATTGACGACCGCCCCGCTTAAAACCACTAAATCGGATGATATTCCTTTAAATTGATTTGCAACAAAAGAAATCGTCCGCTGAATTTCGGATATAGCCCTCTGAAATTCGTCTTCATTGTTCACGTCAAGTATTCCATTGATTCCCGACGGGCTTGAACGGTAAAACAGTCCGTTATTGTTATCAACAAAAGCAAAATGTAGCCCTTCGGCGTCGGTATATATTGAATGCCACGCTTCTTTCCGGCTTATCGGACCGATTATGGCGCGCAATACCGAGATATTCATCGGCTCGATAGCTTTTAATTCAATGTTTGCCCTCTCGGCTATCTGCAGAATCTTAGAAATATGCTCGTTGCGGCTAGCCGCAACGAGCATTGACATATTATCCTTCGACGATGTAAGCGGTGATTCTACTTCGCATACATCNACCGTGCATTCGGAATAAGACCATGTAAAGTGTCTGTCAAAATCAAATTGTAGTGCCCTAAGCGCGTCCTCTATCGGCATACGGGGGTATTCAATTACACGAATCATACACTCGCGCATCGGCAGNCCAAAAACAACAGGAACATTAAAACTACCGACTTCCCTCATTAAAAGGGACGAGATACTATCCGCATTTACTACCCGGGAAACAGGAATAACAACTTGCCGTGTTACTCTATAAGCGCCCGTATGACCGCTTATCTCAAGATACCGTAATCCTGACGTATGCAATGTTACCGCTGCGAAGACCCCACTTTGATCTCTTTTAGATGCTTTTTTTTTAGCCATTTTTTATAGTCTCTTTCCGAATCGCTTAAAATATTTCTTTCTTATTTCACGCGCATAAACGCAGCAGGGTCAGTTAGTGTGAATAAACCACCAGTAGCATTAAACAATGCTCCGCCAACCATTCCGATCATTTTCTCAGCAACAATGGGGTCGCCTACGTTCTTACCGATTAAGAGCGCTTCTGTTGGCGTTCCAGCAGGGGTAGCCATCATGGCAGTCTCAAATATAAGATCCTGAACCTTAAGAGGATTATCCATGTAGATATCGAAGCTGCCTATAGTTGGAACAGTAGTCCAGGAAGAAACAAGATCAAGAAACGGCATATTTGGGAAATCGCCCATTAGCATTATCCCGCCCGCTTTTGCATTACGAAGCTCCGAAATCAGCGTAGAAGCCTTCGCAGCATCCGTAGCGCTGCCAGAGGCCAACATCATACCGCCCGCAAGAATACCAATAACTATGATGACAATCAACAACTCAACTAACGTAAAACCCTTTTTCTTTGAAAACATTTAAAACACTCCTTTTTTTATAATTACGGCAAATTACATTGCCGCTTAACATGCGCAAACGCGCAATGTTTTAATATGATAAATAATGAAAACGTTATTTAACTCTAACGCAAACTATAGAATCGCCGCCCACGGCAGTAAGCGGAACTCCATTCTCGTCAAATAATAAATTATCTGACTGATTTATCGCTCTTGCAATTACAGAACGAGGTATTCCCTGTTCTCCAATTAAAAAGCCTACATTCAATACATGAAAAAATACATAATTATCTATCTTATTACTATCTACATGTTTCCTTAAATTATCGGCCATATTCGCGCCCGTCCATTCGCTCACCAAATCTATGTCTCTGGAACTCATATTTTCGGCTAACCACACTATTCCCGCTGCTTTAGCATTGCGTAAGTTTGAAACCAGTACTGTTGCTTTTGCCGAATCTGTGGTTGTATATGACGCTAACAACATTACGCTCGCCAGTATACCAATAATAATAATAACAATCAATAATTCAGCTAAAGTAAACCCGGTTCTTATCCTCCCCATGCCAACCCCTCCTTTGCTAAACTTTGAACCCAAGAGGGGAAGATTACAACAAAGTCTACTTTGTCATCTGCTCTAACGCCCCTATTATTGGCCCGTATATCGAACCGGCTATAATAGCAACCAGGAATCCAACAACAATTATCATCATCGGTTCCATCATTGAAGTAAGAGCTTTTATTTGCTGCTCAAGTTCGTCGTCGTACCAATCGGAAATCTTAGCCAGAGTTTCGTCAAGTTTACCAGATTCTTCACCAATACGAATCATTTGTATTACCATAGCGGGGAATATTTTTGCCTCCACTGCTGAGACAGCAAGAGTACGCCCCTTTTTAGCTCCTTCAATCAATACATCAAAAGCTCTTTTTACAACTGTGTTACTTGAAACCTTGCCGGACATTTCAAGTCCGTTTAGTATGGGCACACCACAGGAAACCAACACTGACAGCGTGCGCATTGCGCGTGTCATTACCGCGCGAAAAAAAACTTCCTTAATTATTGGCACCTTAAGCCACATTCTATCAAATAAATCCCGCCCAATTGGAGTACGGCCAAAATAAATCAACCCTCCAATTACGCCAACTATTCCAACTACAACATACAACCAATTTGCAACCATAAACGCTGAAAAATCAATCATTGTAAGAGTTAACCAAGGCAAGGGGATATTCATTTGCTCAAATACCTCTTGAAACATTGGCAAAACATACACGATAAAAACATACATGACTATTATTGCTGCAATCATAATTACCGCCGGATAAGTCATAGCGCCTTTTACTTTGCGCTTTATAGCTTCATTCTTCTCCAATATAGTAGCTGCTCTGTCAAGCGAAGAATCAAGCACTCCACCTTCTTCTCCCGCTGCGGCAAGCGCCACTACTAACGCTGAAAAATGCTTGTTGGCAGCCATTGCCTTGCTAAAAGAAGTCCCGCCTTCGATTTTTCTTCTGACTTCATAAATAGCGTCTTTAAATATCAGATTTGTCTCTTGTTTTTCTATTATATCAAGAGCATTTATCAGTGAAAGCCCCGCTTTAAGCATTGTAGTAAGCTGACGGAAAAACAACATTTTAACTTTTGCCGGAACTGTACCAATACGCGCCAAGGCAGAGAATATGCCTGTCGAAGACGCAGCTGCGCTTCCCTGAGCAGAAACCTTTATTTCGTCAATTTCAACGGACACCGGTATNAGGCCCTGGGAACGCAAAGACCTTACTGCTTCATCTCTGTTGTTTGCTGATATTTTATTTGTTACGGTTTTACCAGTAGAGTTTCTTGCCTGATACTTAAAGTCCATTTATCTTCCTCAAGTTCTCAAAAATAAAATAATGGTAAAGAATTTATAACAAAAATTTTATAACACATAAGTGAAAAAATATCAATACATTTTTATTAAAAAATAATATAATGCTAGAAGAACAATAGAGATAACAAAAAAAAAATTTGCAATTTCAAATCAATTCTAATTCTCAACCAAATATACATGTTTTATATCGCGCGCCTGCCTGCTTTATGGCATACAAAACTGACGCGTTGTGTAACTTCTTTGCCTCAAAGCGTAGCTTCTGTTTCTCCTGAAGTACGAAACATGCCCGAAAAACCGGAAGCAGAAGCCTGATGCTGGAAGTGGCAGAAGTTGGAGTACAGAAGCTCCGCTTTGCTGCTTTGTTCGCGATTATCAAATGTCAACCGCACTAGTTTGAAACTCATGGACATTTGTATCGCTCTATATTCTGAAATCAAATATCCTTTAAAAATAAAATATCTGATTTCCTGCGTATATAATACCAAACGGGAGTCGCTCTCTTGTCGCGCTAACGGAGCATTTCAAAAAAAAGTCTGTTTTTTTTATACCCGCCTGGGTATATTATATTATAAATTATTTATTTTAAAAGTATGCCACTGATTTTTTGAAAAAAACTTTTTGCGCTTTTCAACGCTTTTTAAACCGGTTTATGACGCACTAATCATTGCCAATAAGTTTTTTTACCCTTGATAGTACAACTTCAAGCATAGCGCGAGGTCTCCAGGATTCGGGCACAGGTTCAAGCCATCCGAAATATTCGCAGGCGAACAAGTGAACAGGAACCATCACAATACCCATGACAACAGATATAATCGTATTATCGGAAATAAAAAACAATACTAAAGCCCATGCGGAAGAAAATGATATTTGCTTTATGACCGATGGGATTTGCCTGCTAAAAGTTCCGCCTGGCGCCATTTTATAAATATAATAAATTCCAATGGCGCCCTGATTCAAGCTTGTGGCCGCGCAAAGTCCGGCAGCTCCCCATATTGGCGCAAAAAGCCAGTCAAGTAAAACATTAAAACAGACGCTGACGTAGCTTACTGTTAAAATCAATTTCAACCTTGAAGTGGCAATACCAAAATAACTCATGATTGTAGTCCAGACTGAAAGCGGCGTAACCGCTGCCAGAATTGCAAAACATGGCGCCGTAAGAGAAATGGCCCGCTCGTCAAAAGCTCCGTACCCAAAAATCAACTTTATTATCGGAAACGATAAAACAGAAGCAACGCTTGCCAAAGGCAGCATGTAAGCCCATCCTATCGCAAGAGATTTATTGAGCGACTCCTTTAGTAACGCCCCATTTTCGGACACCCTGCTCGAATACGTCAAATACATTTGTGAAGTCAATCCGACAAAAATCATCATTAATGAAGCTATCTGGGAAGAGTAACTTATAGCGGATACGTTTCCGGCTTCAAGTCCGGCCGCAAACCAGCGGTCAGCAACTGTATAAAATGTACCCGCGCCAAGAATCCCAATACACATAACCGCATCTTTCGCCGTCTTTTTTATAATATCTTCCGGAATTGAAGTTTTCGGTATAAAAGGGATATCGCGAAGCAGGTAAAAAGTAATGATGGTAAAAATTATGTTGACTATCGAAAGCGACAGGGCAACCGCATATACGCCCATAAATGGGATAAGTGTAAGAAGGATAAGTAAACCGGCGGGAGAAGCTACTGCATTTATTACGTTTATTAGTGAATATATCTTTTTGTAATTAGCCCAAATACCTAAAAGAGCTGATATAAGCTGAACATATCCCATAGGCAGGAGCAGCAGAAGCATGTTTTTGGCCACTCCTGCCCGCTCGCTATCCAGAGTGGAGGCAAAAAGCCATATACATTCTGAAGGGAAAACCATTACAACAATTGCAGCCAATCCTCCGCAAACCAAAACAAAACGAATGATATGCGCGTAAAAGGAACGCGCTGCGGCATCGTTACTGGATGAAAGTTTCATCAGATTTGGCAGGACTGCCGTTTGGACAATGGATACCGCAAGCCCCATGATAAGAGACACCGCTCCGCTTGCAATATAATACGCGTCAATTCCAGCGGACGCTCCGAAAAGATAAGCTATAAGAACTAATCTGACATATCCGATTGGTTTTGTGAACATTATGGCAATAGTCGAAACGATAACGCTTGCGCGGGGGGATAAAACCTTTATTTTTCGGATTAATGCGCGCAGTTTGTGCAAATCAATCACCTCGGGGCGTATATTAACACATATCACATGATATAATAAATATGTCACGTCAACGGACGTTGGCGAGGCGGCTACGGACGCCTCCCATGCGTTTGAACGATACTTGATATGACAACCTCCGAGCTTGTGCTTCCTAAAGGACGCCACAGGGTTCCCATGGAATACAAGCCGATAGGGTCAGAGTGGAAACTATCTGGCCTCCCGTTGGCAAGGAGGAAGGGAAGCAAAAAAATCTCTTAATTAAATAAGAAGAGTTTTTTTGTTTTTGTTTTTATTCGCCCTCTTGCCAAATTATGCAAGTGGGTTTTTTTGTTTTCAATATTATATATAGAAAGGATGACTCACATGTTTAAAAAAGCGGTTTTAAAAGCAGTGATTATAATGGTTATAATCATTGCCGCAAGTATAGCAACATCAGCAACTCTTCCCACGCTTCGGATGGCTACCACAACAAGCACTGATAATACAGGGCTTCTTGATTATCTGGCGCCATTTGTGGCAGAACAGCTTGGAATAGACCTGCAATGGGTGTCCGTCGGCTCCGGAGCGGCAATCAAACATGGCGAAAATGGAGACGTCGATATCATATTGACGCATGACCCCGCTGCTGAGGATGAGTTTGAAAAAAGCGGGGCGGGAGTATATCGCAAGTACGTCATGTATAACGATTTCGTTCTCATAGGACCAAAAGATGACCCGGCGGGGATAAAAGGGCTGCCAACAGCAGACGCTTTTAAAAAAATAGCGGACTCGGGTTCCGTATTTGCAAGCCGCGCGGACAAATCGGGAACGCACAGCGCTGAACTTGCGCAGTGGACGCACGCCGGTCTGCAAGTTCCCGATAAG
The DNA here is from genome assembly GCA_009776565.1 of Synergistaceae bacterium. The sequence goes on from WRNQ01000033.1 coordinate 12,662, forward strand.
GAGCAATGGTATCTTGCAACAGGACAGGGAATGCTCCAGACAATAATTATCGCGGCGGAGAGGAAAGGATACACCCTTACCGACAGAGGAACTTATATAACCTACGAATCAAAAGGCGAAGCTGAACTTGTAATACTTGTTGAAGGAGACGATTCGCTGAAGAACCAATACAGCGTAATGGCTGTAAATCCTGAAAAACACCCCGGGACTAACTACGAACTTGCTAAAAAGTATATTGACTGGATAATATCTCCCGGGACGCAAAACCTGATAGCAAAATTTACACTTGAAAACAAGCAGCTTTTCTTCCCTAACGCGGCGGATATGAATAAGGAATAAAAAGGCAATGCACAATTTACAATTCACAATGCACA
>WRNQ01000034.1 GCA_009776565.1 Synergistaceae bacterium
CTCTGCCTCCCATTAAGCCCATCTGCCAGACTTCGTCAAGGCTGTATTCAGTCAGCCACGCGTTTAAATCAATCGAGTCCCCCCAAGTTGCGGTTGCGCACCCCTCTTCATCAATATCCATCACAACCACTTCCTCAGGTCGCAAAAAACGGACAAGCCTGTCCGAATGCGTAGCGATAACCAGTTGAGTACGTTGGGACGTCTCGCGCATAACATCGACTAACAAACTTAACAGTTCCGGGTGTAGGCTNNNNTCATNNCTNNTCTATCATAGTAATNGCCGAAAGCTTGGAACTGTAAAGCAAAGANATGAGCCAAATAAACCTNANCGTGCCTTCCGAGAGTTCGTTCATGTAGATTGGTTTTTTAAAATTATTGTCATGCCATGCCATCGTAAGCATACCGGATGCGACCGGCGGAAAGCTTAACTTATCAAAATCAGGAAAAGCTTCCCTTAACGTGTCGATAATCACATCAAACCTATCTTGATCGCTCTCACGCAGACAATACAAATAAGACGTCAGGTCTTCTCCGTTAACTCCGGGAAAATCCGCCGGCTTCATTGCCTGCGGCAGTTTCACGGGCGCCCGGGAACTTACGTCCAAAATATGATACTTGTTGGTAGTCGCTAAAATCCGCCGCAAATCTTCGGGTTGGCGGAACATTTTAGGCGTCTGCGACAAAGACGTTTCAAAATGGTTATATTGCCAGTTAGGTTTGATAGGACGCGGTTTATCTACATCGTGATAAAGGATATTGGCGTATGTTGAATTAATGTGCAGAAATGGCGCGTACTTACCTTTATCCTGAGAAAGAGTTTCCTTTGAAATTGTATACCCACCGGCGTCTGTCGGAGTAATCTGCAATTCATATTGAAGCGGGTTATTATCCGGAACTGTCATGTCAACCGTGAACGATATATCCTGGGTCTTGCCGCGGGTCAAAATATTTGCGGCGCCGCCCCATTGCGATAACGTGCTGTTTAAATTGCCCGAAGCCGAAGAAGATAATAAAGACAGCACATCTATAAAGGACGTTTTGCCGACGCCGTTAGCCCCTATTAGCACCATAAACGGTCTCATTGGCAATTCAACGGAAAATAGTCTTCGAAAACCTGTAATTTTAATTTTTTCAATTGAATACCCTATCATTTGGAATTCTCCTCGCTATCCTGTCCTGTCAGTATATGAAAACTAACCATACACAGGATAGCATAAGNCGCTTAAATAATCCATTTATTCCTNTTTCAGGAGGCGCTTTCTTTATTTTTCTGTTGATAAAGCTTTCCACTTGAATACGCCCGACTTTATGGAGAAGAGCGTAAGCGTGCAGTTGTCTATTTTGTCCAGCCCGGCCAACGTTTCTTTACAATCCAGATCCGGGCTGATTTGAATAATAGAATTATTGATGGCTTCCGCCAGGTGATGGGGAGAAAAACTCAGCCACAAGAGAGCTTCTTTTGGAGGTCGCGGCAGGATTACTCCGTTTTTTACCGTACTGCGTTTGTCAATTACGCCTATTTCAAGGAAATCACGGGACTCGCGAAGCCATACGGACGATGGAGTTGTTGAAGAATACTCATTATCAGAGTAATTAAGCTCATATTTACTGCTGAATAAATCATGAACAAAATCGTAAAGAGTTTTTTTCATTGTGTTATTTCTTAAGTTAAACTTTAACAGTATTGCGGGAATTGATATACCATCCCAAAGAGCGCTCTCCGAGCCAATGGAGGCATAAAGCGCTCCTTTCATTGATCTGAGCGATGAGGCAATGTTTCTGTTTTTAGCATTTTTGTTGATAAACATTTGAAACTGTGGGAAGAGTTCAATCAGCGTAATATTTGAAAAAAAATTTGCATAGGCAAATCCTTCGACAAAAGGGATATTTTCAATGTTTATTGGATTTAAGTCGCTTAGCCATGCCGCAGGAATTACCGATTCGATGTTATATATGTCGAAATTCATAACGTATTCATCGTCAAATATTGAAAGTTCAGCTTCAAGGTAAACAGGAGTCATCGGCGCGTGAGTAATTCTGGAAATAAGCCCCGCATCGCTTGCTATAATCCTTCCTTTTACATCCCTGTCTTTTGGGTTTGGTACGACCCTTGCTTTGCGGACGTGCATCATGTTTACCCGGTCAACCACTTGCTGCGCTTCAGGAGTAAACGCTCTGAAATCCCATTCTTCGTCATTAACGGCTGTTCCCGTTATTTTGTGCATTTTTTCATTTTGCCAAAAAGCCAATAAAACGAAATTTTCGTTTGATCCATTTGTTTTTGTGAGTCCGTTAAATTCGCAATATAAATAGGGCAGATTCCTGGGAAGTTCAAATAATGACAACGAAACATCGTCGTTACTCTTAAAGTGCATGGCAAAAAATGAAAGAATGCTTAAAGCTAAAGTGAATAGAGTAAGCAAAATGAAGAATCTGCTGAGTTTCAAGTTAAATCAAATCCCTTCAGCCTGGAGGATTTATTTTTTATTGAAATATGTTTTTATTGCCCACACTGTATTATACACAGGAGGAATCAAATAAAGAGTTAAAAATCCTCCGCCAATCATCCCTCCTATCAAAACTATTGCCATCGGCGCCCTATCCATCGCTCCGGCGCCTGTTGTCATTGCCATTGGGATAACTGCCACTACCGTTGTTATCGTGACCATTAGTATAGGTCTGAAACGGGTTTTTGACGCTTCAATTATAGCCTTTGTGTAATTAACTCCGCTACGGCGGCGCATTTCCGCAAAGTCAACTATAACTATGGCGTTATTCACCACTATTCCCACCAGCATCACTATTCCAAGCAGGGAGAACAGAGAAAATGTGGTTCCTGTAGCAAGCATCATCGGCATTATGCCGACTATTGAAATTGGAACGCACAATATGATTATTATCGCGAAAATGTACGATTCAAGCAAGCCCGCTATTATCAAAAACGTTACGCTGACTGCCATTGCAAATGCAACAAGAAGCCTTCTGAAATTATCCTGAATGCTTTTTACCTCTCCTCCGTATATTAATCTATATCCCATCGGAAGTTCTATTGATTCCAGTTTCGGTACAATGGATGTCATAGCGTCTCCGACAGTGTATCCGCTGCTCACATTTGCATCGACGGTCACGGTTCTTTGGCGGCTTTCCCTGGATATCATGGTTGGTCCCATTCCTACTTCAGTGTTCATCAGAACGTCAAGCGGAACAAGCCCTCTTGGCGTCCATATCGGCACGCTTGCAAGTCTTATGGCGTTGCTTCTCCATTCAGGCTCCAGAATAATTATCACATCGTATTCGTAACCCATGTTGCGGAAATATCCCGATTTATACCCGGTAACATATCCGTTTGCCTCATCCGCCACATTTCTCAGGGATACGCCAAGCTCAGAGAGCCTGTTGAAACGCGGGGAGAAACGAATTTCCTCCCTTCCCAACCTGAAATCCGTATCGATGTCGACAAGACCTGGAGTTTCCCGCATAGCCGTCATAACTTCTTCCGATATCCTGTTCAGCTCGTTCACTTCATGTCCGGCAATGGATATGCGCACAGGTTTTCCAAAACCTCCCATGCCGCGGCTTGAACGCACGTTCACCGATATATCGGCGTCAGGAATAGCCGCGAACTTTGTCCGCCATTCGCTTATTATTTCAAACGCTGACGGGCGGTCTTTTGCGTCTATAAGGTATACGTTAATACGACCGCTGTTTACCGCTGACAATCGTCCGCCGCCTCCCGCGCTTGCGCTTATGTCTCTTACATATGGGTTTGCTTTTATATGAGTCTCTATTCCTCTTACAACCTCGTCCGTAGCTTCAAGAGATGCGGTGCTTGACAGCGTCACGGCTATTGATATCAATCCTTCATCTTGTCGCGCAATCATTTCAAATCCGGCTTGCGGAATTCCCATGAATGCGGCGGTCGAAATCGCTGCGAATGCTAATAGAGTCAGAAGAGGATGCTTGATAGTATAACGAACTATAGCGAAACTCATCCTATTTAAATCGTTAAAAAGATATTGCCACCATCCGGTTGTCACTCTTGCAAATAGAGATGTTTTGCCTATAGAGCCTCCAAAATATGTTGCAATCATTGGCGTAAGTGAGAAAGATGCATACAAGGACATTACGGTTGAAAATACAACGGTAAGCGCGAATTCGTAAAAGAAAGACCCCACCATCCCGCCCATGAATGCCACGGGGATAAAAACCCCAAGGTTAGTCGCAACGTTTGCGAGTATTGCAACCGCAATTTCAATGGCGCCTTTTTCTGAAGCGTCCGCCGGCGAATATCCCATTTCGCGGTAGCGGTATATATTTTCAAGTACAAGGATCGCGTTATCGACGAGAACTCCGACAGAAATAGCCAGTCCCATTGCGCTCATCGTATTGAGCGTAAAATTGTATAACCTGAGTATTATGAAAGTGGAAATTATCGATGTGGGCAAAGTGACGACCACTGCAAGCGTCGCGCCGAACCTCTGGAGAAATAAAAACAGGAATAAAGCGGTAAGCAAAGTTCCCATTACCATGTCCCTAATGACATTGTCCACAGACTCTTTTATAATTTGGCTGTTATCGTAAATTATTTGAAGATCTATTCCTTCAGGCAGCCGGTTTTCTATTTCGCCCAGAGTTCTTCGCACCTCTTGCGCTATTTGAATTACGTTTGCGTTTGGACGCGCTACCAGGTCTACCATTACCGATTCTCTTCCGTTAAAACGCGCGCGCCTTCTCTCTTCTGTGAGAGTATCCCTGACTTTTGCAATATCTCCTATCCGGATAACTTTCCCATCCTCAAGCGATATTGTTATATTTTCTATATCTGAAGGTTCTATTGGTTCACCAATCATGCGTAGGGAAACTTCTTTTTGTCCGGCTGCTATGGTTCCTATAGGAGTATTCTCATTTGTGGTCGCAAGAAGCGTACCAAGCCTCGCCACGCTTAAATTATGCGCCCTCAACTTTAGTGGGTCAACTTCTATCTGTATTTCACGCCTTCGTCCGCCGTAAACGTCCGCATTGGCCATGCCTGTTATCTGAGTAAGCCGTCGGGCGACGTTTTCTTCAATGAGGTCCCTTATTTGGCTTGCGGGGTATTCTGAGTTGGCGACAATGGTCATAAACTCCTGGGCATTTATATCAAATTTATCTACAATCGGTTCGTCCGCATTTTCCGGAAAACGGTTCGCCTGAGCTCTGACGCGCGTGCCGATATCCATCGCCGCCACAGTCGGGTTTGTTCCATAAGCAAGCTCCGCTATTACTATGCCAACGCCTTCACGCGCCATTGCGCGGACAGTTTCGATTCCTTCAACAGTTGAAATGGCGTCCTCTATTGGAGCTACTATCAGGCGTTCTATTTCCTGAGGCCCGGCGCCCTTATAATTCATTCGCACCATGACGACAGGAATTTCAATATTTGGCAGAAGAGCTACTCCAATTCCAAAATATGAATAAAGACCCAGAAAAATAAGTATAATTGAAATTACGCTAGTTAATACCGGCCTGCGAACCGAACTTCTTATCAGCCACATTATTAGTCACCATCCACAATATCATCTGATGTCTCTTCTTGCTGCACCCAAATCTTAGCGCCATCGTAAGCGCGGTCAACTCCTCTTTGCACTAATTTTTCTCCGGCGGACAAACCGTCTAAAATCCTGACTTTCAAGTCGGTTGTTCTCCCCCGCGTTATCGGGCGTTCAACAGCAATGTCTCCAGAAGCGACATAAACGACGGTCCTTTCGTTTACCTCACGTATTACTTCATACGGTACGGATACGACGTTTGTTTCACTTTCTATCAATATAAGGCTCTCAACCGTACTTCCGAGTTTAAATGAGTATTGGGTTGGGTCGTTTACCATTAGGACGCAGTTATAAAGTCCGGTTGAAGGGTTTGCGACAGGGTTTATCCTTCTCACTGAAGCGTTTGCCCAACCTTCATCCGTCCTGACTCTTGCCGGCATACCGGGTCTTATGACAGATGCAACGTTTGGCGCCACGTCAAGCGTTATTTCTATGTGCGACATATCGGCTACTTCAAAAAGAGGTCTTGAAGGGTTGTTTAACTGTCCGGTTTCCGCATCTCGTTTTATTACAACTCCGTCTATTGGAGATAATACTTTGAGCCTCGATAATTCAGTTGTCAGCAGTCGCAAGTTAGCTTGAGAATCTTTCAATAAAGTGAATGCCGCTTCCGATTCCGAAGCGCTGCTTCCTCCCGCTTTTTGAAGAGATTCCAATCTGTTGTAGCGCGCTTCAAGTTCTCTGTTTCTCGCGCGGGCGGCTTCAACTTTTTCGAGCGACGTCTTATTATCCAGCAACGCAAGTGTCTGACCTTGCTTTACTATATCGCCGACCTCCACTTGAATATCAATTAAATACTCCTGCTGATTGGCTGAGATTTGCGAAAGCCTTGGGGCATTTACCGTACCGTAAAGAGGAAGCCAATACTCCCAGGCGGAGGGGGTTATTTCGTGTAAAGAGACGGGTATCCCGTTTTGCGCCCTGATTGCGGCAACGCTTACAGACCTTATTGGCTCCGGACGGTTTAGAATCTTCCAGGCAGTGTATCCACACCCAAATAAAATCAGCGAAATAAAAAACAAATAAGTAGGTTTTACCTTCAAATAATTCCCCTCCGGCTCAGTTTAAACACAGCTCAAATTAGAATTTTAATTCAATAATGTGAAGATGATGTGAAGAATTTTATGATAATTATACAAAAAAATTAATTATATTTCCCGGTCGATACAATTAAGGATATTTTCTGGATGTGTGCAAAATGGATAGTATTTGCAAAACATCTTCTTTTACACGATAAATAATTATGTAAGGCGTACCTGTGACGAAAAACTCGCGGGTTTTCGCAACGCGGCCTTGTTTTCCTAAAAGTGGGTATGTGGCAATAGTCTCAATGGATTTCCCGATACGTCTGATGACCTCGCGCGCGTTTTGCGGGCTATCTGCTTCAATGTAGTCATACGCCTTACTCAGGTCAGATACTGCCAAACGTGTGTAGCGGATTTGCATGGGCTATGATTTCCACTTGCTGAACGCTGCGGCAACTTCGTTATCGCCTGCAAAATTCTCCTCGTCAGCCTGTCTCGCTCCCTCCTCGATATGCCTTCGCTGCCAATCCATCAGGTCAAGGTAAGTATCCAGAGCCTCGTTGATTATGTAGCTTCTGTCCCTGTCCCGGAGGCTGGCCAACATATCTATCCTGTCTTTTTTTGTTTCCTCTATTCTAAAAGATACTGTTTGCATTATATCCTCTCCTCGAAATAAATAATATCAGATAATACGGCGTAATACAAGATAGGATACAATATATACAGTTGCATAGTTTACGATTCATACCAGGAAATGCAATTTTTACATTTCATTGTCATCAATGAATTAAAATCATGTTAAATAAAGGCGCAATGCTGTAAAACCGATAAAAGAAACAAAGTATATGCGAAATGGAGGAGATACTTTTGAATTATCAAAAAAAGTTTCTTTTAATGATAGTCGCTATAATAACAGTAGTTTCACACTGTAATTATTCTTATGCCGCCCTATATCAATTTGACGACGTTTCCGGGACGTCGGGGGTCGGGGCTCAGTGGGTCGGGTTTTTAAATTATAGTCCAGTTTATGGTCCGTATCCAATCGAAGGACCGAATTCTCTGGGCGCCCCGACAACTCAAAGAATGCAAGCTCACGCTGATCTTATTTCAAATAATAACTCCATTTATTTACATAGTAACATAAATCCTCTTCACACGCTTTACCTCGTTATTCCGGAAGGAATTGGAACTCTTTCCACAAACTTTCAATATACGGGAAATCTCAGCGCGGTTACACTCGGAGTTTATGGAGGAAATTTCGAGGCGTCGTACCCTACAATAATTAATTATCCGACGCCTGGGGATGGCCCGTCGGTCAATGTTGACCTCACCATTCAAAAGACGCCCGGAGAAAGAACTGTTTACGACAGTAACATGGGAGAGTTGATCTTTCATCAAAACCCGACGACCGTTCCCTCTCAGACGTTACATATCCCTTTTGTAATAGCTAACGTTCACGATGGTTCGGCTCAATACGCCCCTCTTGAAATGAAAATCACAACAAGGAATACGAGCGGGGATATTGTCGGAAGAAGATGGTTTGAATGGGATGTCCTGTCGGATAAATCTGTCCCTGCCGACCCTGTTGATTGGATATTTGTTCCAATTGAAGACTCGGTAATTGACAGAAACGAGTTTATGTACAATTTCACTTCTGAAGTGACAAATCATACGGGTTTGAGATATGGGATACAACGTTACGATGATAACCGGACTTTAATGGCGGCTCACTGGAAATTTGATTTACAGCCCATAAGCGACAGGTTGCCAAAGATTCTGCATCTTGACCGTTTGAGCCACATAGTTCCGGGACTTGTCACAATTTATTCTCACGATGCTAAAGTTACTGTCGGTCAGCAGAAAATGCTGCGGCTTGCAGCTGTTGATACTACCGGCGAAATAATTGGTTCGAAACTACTGGAGCTCAAGTATCGCACAGTTTACGGGTATGACCTTGGTTCCGTTCAAGATACAAGCACTTGGACAAACAGAGATTCTTTTTGGGGGCTTAACGCTTTTCGCGTTTACCAATCAAACAGAGATTTCTTCCCACTTGTCCAAAAAACAATGGAGATTAAAAGCGGAGATTACTTTTTCCCTTCCCGTTCGTCTAATGTCTTGCAGGGCAACGTAAATAACACTTTTCCGCCTGTGACCGCCGATGCTTTATCATCATTTACTTTATCCGCTCCTGTCCCGCTAGTGAGCGTTGATATCCTGTCCATGGACGACAACGGAGACGANGTATGGATATCTTCTGACGCGTTCCCGGATGCTACAGCAATGCTGGGCGTTAACGTTATTCTTAGAATTCCAAAGACAAACCGGTTTATTGCGGAGCATTGGGATTCCTTTGCCGCTTCAAGGAATCTCGCCAACGAGTTCAGCAGGTATTACAGCGTGTGGTTCCGTTCTCCGGAAGGATTCGATTTGAATTTATCGCAATATTTAAAGGAAGAGGGAAAATATGACCGCACGATGAAAGTTTTCATCGATGAAGAAAATGAATGTATAACGATAAATTATGTAACTCTCTTTATTGAAGAGGGGGACGGAGGCGGCAAAAGGCGTCCTAAAATCCGTATAGTGACTGACGTTTCCACAGTTAACGATTACGATTATATTGTAGTTAACGATGGTATTGACGACGGAAAATGGGAATTGATTTATTATGTTGCTCCGGCGGAGGCAACGCCGCCATATCCTCCTTATCCGGAGGACCCTGTCTCCGAAGATAAAGAACAAAGGAGAGCGATGGGAGAAGGGGGAGGGGGAGGNTGTTCGGTACTCTATATTCCGTTTTGGATATTAGCTTTATTTTTGTTACCGATTAAAAGGGGAGCAAAAATCATAGTTTTTTCGATTGCATTGGTTTTAGCTTTAAGTTTTGCGTCACTTGCAGCCGGGCCGCCAATACCAGAGCTTGTATTATATGAAAGCGACGCTGCTACGACTGGGACGCTTCGATATGCTATAAGCAGAATCAATGAAGGAAGAGCTGAAACCGACATAATTCTTATCGATAACCTTAACCGGATAAATCTCACCGCGCCGCTTAGCATAGACGCCGACATGACCATAGAAGGGAACGGCGCGTCTTTGTCAGGTAACGGAACTTTCAGGCTGTTCAATGTGGCAAATGGTGCAAAAGTAAATTTCCGCAATTTGACTTTTGCAAACGGCAGCGATACATCAGCAGATATAAATGGCGGCGCTGTTTTTACCGACAGCGGCGCCGAAGTGTATTTTGACAAATGTACGTTTACACAAAATGTTGCATCGGGAGATGGAGGCGCAGTATACTCCGACGGTTCATCCTATTTTACCAACTGTACTTTTTACAATAATTCTTCAAATGGCAGCGGCGGTGCGGTTTACGGCGGCTCAAGCTCTACTTTATCGTTCTCGTTTGTCACTATGTATTTAAACGAATGCGCGGCGCCAAATGGCGGCAATGCCGTAAACGCAAATGGCAGCGACAATATATTCCAAGCTTCCATTTTTTCAGGAAACGGCGGCGGCGAGGAAGTTATTTGTTCTCAGAGCAGCAGATCGTTGGGATATAACGTATTTAGAGACAGCTCTTTTCAAGGAACTGACAATGCAACTGATTTATATGACAAGTCTCCTGTTGATATATTTGGCGCCTCTCCTGTTCTTCGCCGCAACGAGGCGGCGCCCGGATGGAGAAATTGGCCTTATACCGTAGCTCTGTCAAACAGGAGCGGAAACCCGGCTATGGCTATAATTCCTGTTTCTTATATATACTCGGCCGGGGTGCTTGTCGACCAGCGGTTTATTGTGCGCTCGAACAGCAATCATCCCGCTTCCGCAGGTTCATATGAAATATTTAACCCTGAAGCGCCGGTAATTTCACTTGAAATAGGAGGAATTCCAAACGGTATTGCCGCTATAGGATTTACTGCGCAACTGCGATCGTATGCGTTACCCGAATCCGCCAATCCGGGCGTGATGTGGAGAAGCGATGATTCTTCCGTTGTTGCGATTACGCCCAGCGGGAGGGTGTATTCCGTCGGGAGCGGCGTCACCTTACTGAGGGTCATCTCGTCAGGATACGACAGAACCGGCTCGCAAATAAGCAAAGCGTTTTTTGTGAAAGTCGGCAAAGACGTGACAAAATCAAACATTCCGCCGGAACTTGCCAATATGATAAGCACATTTAATAATAACGTTTGGGGACCTGAAGGCGTGCAATTCTATCTTCTTGGCGGCGGAAACGATTTTTCCGACCCAGAAAGTTTCCGGCAAAGATTTGGCAAATATCCTTTGGTTTTTGACCCGATACCTTCCAATTCAAGCGTCTCATCGAGCGCTTCCGTCAGAGGCGCAAATGAAAGTATAGCTATTAAGCCTTCGGTGAAATTTTCCGTTCCAATCGATGCGTCCCCCGAGGTTGGAATTGTTCCGTTTGTGCTTTCTATATCGCTTTCGGCAAAGGAGATATCAAGCGTAATCGGAAATTCAGATTTTTCGACCGAAAGTTTTTTCAATAAGGCAGCTTTTTGCACCGGAGCAAACGGAGAAAACGTTTTAATAGATAATTGCGCCAAAGGGCTCGACGCGAAAGAAGCCGAAAACAGAGGGATACTCTCGGTGAAAGAGGATTTTGGAAACGTTACGTTTACGCTAAACGGATGGTTTGCCGCTACGGGTGAAACAAACTCTGTAGTTGACGGGCAGCTTATTCTTTCGGACGAAGAAACAAACGGATTTATGAATAGCGAGCTTTGGCTTATGGCTTTAGTTAATGACGGCGAAAATTCGGAGGAGAGCTCATCTCCGGGGGGATGCAACACGTGGTTTGTGGGAGGAATTGTCTGTTTTGTTCTCGTGTCGCTGATATTAGGAAAAAAAGCAAAAGTATTCCTCTTACTTTCATTCATGTTTTTATTTGGCGCAAATGTAGCATTTGGAGCAGACTTTTCGGTTAGTTTGAATTATTCAATTTTGCAGATAGTACAAAATCAACCTTTTGTTATTATTGAAGCTACTGTTAGCCCTGCCAGTGTGAGTTACGGTTATAAATGGGAAACATCCGATTCAGGCACCGTAGCGGTAACATCGGCGACTACTTCTACAGCTGGAATAAGTGGCGTCAGCAAAGGAAAAGCTACTGTTACATGTTATGTAACAAGTACTGATAATTCAATAGTTACCGCATCTTGCGAGGTGACAGTTTTCGAGACGGGAATGTCGGGGACATCCATAATACCTTCAAATTTGGCNCTATACCTCGGATTTATGGAACGGTGGCAACTTACTCCNGATCATCAGCCGGTTGGGGCCGAACCGATAAATTTCACCTGGTCGACAGATAATATTGAAGTCGTAAGCGTGGATAGCAACGGAAACNTGCTTGCCAATAAAAAAGGAACCGCAACAATANCATATTCCGCTATAGCCATTCCGATAGGAGGAGGCGACCCAAAAAGTTTTGACGCCACATGTCAGGTAACAGTGTTAAAGCCGGTGCTTTCAATAGACATAACCCAAAACCCTTCCCCCGTTATAGTAGGAGGGCGGGGAGGCATTATCGCTTCATATTATCCGGAAGACGCCGACAGCGCGGATATTGCATGGACTTCAGTTCCATTCGACCCTTCAATTGTTTCCATTGAACCGACATCGCTTACAGCTGCCACCTTCAATGCAATAGGATTCCCCGCGCCAAACCGCACTCCGGGGCAAAATCCCGTAATAGTTACCGCTTCTTCGGTACATTGGAAAAATATATCATTTGTTCCGGATGTAACTTGTGAAATTGTGATTGATCCCATTCAGATTTCGGACGTCAGCGTTATTCCGTCAGCTACGTCGGTAGTATATCAAGGCGATACAGTTCAGTTTTCGCAAACAGTAGAACCGGCTAATGCTACGATATCAAGCGATTTTTGGGATACAAGCAACCGGCTTGTTGCCGTAGTATCCGAAAGCGGATT
>WRNQ01000035.1 GCA_009776565.1 Synergistaceae bacterium
TTACTAATAATTTTCGCGCTCAGCGGAATTTACATATATCCAAAGTTGCTATGGGCGCAGCAAATAACCAAAGAAGAAGCCGCGGAGCAACTGCTGTCCGTAGCGGGCAGCGCGAGCGCGGAGGAAATAACCCGGCTTATAAAGGAAGGCGCGGATGTTAACGCCGCTGACGAGGATGGAGAAACTCCTTTGATGTACGCCGCTAGAACTAACCCAAATCCCGAAGTCCTGCGAGTTTTGATTGAAGGAGGCGCGGACGTGAGCGCGGTTAACAAGAATGGACGGACTCCTTTAATGCGCGCTGCTCGTTATAACTCGAATCCCGAAGTTCTGCGAGTATTGATCGAAGGAGGCGCGGACGTCAACGCCGTTGATAATGGTGGATGGACTGTTTTGATGTACGCCGCTATAGGTAACTCAAATCCCGAAGTTCTGCGAATCCTGATCGAAGGAGGCACGGATGTCAACGCCGTTGACGAGGATGATAAATGGACTCCTTTGATGCTCGCTGCTTATAATAACGCAAATCCCGAAGTCCTGCGAGTTCTGATAGAAGGAGGCGCAGATGTAGACTTCGTTGACTCTGACGGACAGACTCCTTTGATGCTAGCTGCCTTGAATAAACCAAATCCAGAAGTCTTGCGTGTTTTGATTGAAAGCGGCGCGGGCGCTAACGTCGTTTCACCGCAAGCCACGCAAGAAACCAAAGAAGAAGCCACGAAGGAACTGTTGTCCGTAGTGCGCTGGGGGGCAAGCGTGAAGGAAGTGGCGCGGCTTATTCGTGCAGGCGCGGACGTCAACGCCGTTGACGAGAATGGGTGGACTCCTTTGGAGCTCGCTGTCGACGAGTATAGTGAACCCGGTATTATGCGACTATTGATTGGCGCGGGCGCTAACATCGTTTCACCGCTGGCTACGCAGGAAACCAAAGAAGAAGCCACGAAGGAACTGTTGACCGCAGCGGGTTACGCTGGCATGTATCAGGTGTTTTCGCTCATACGAAAAGGCGCGGATGTCAACGCCGTTGACGAGTTTGGGTGGACTCCATTAATGCTTGCAGCCTTGGATAACCAGGATACCGGCGTTTTGNAAGTCTTGTTTGAATGCGGCGCAAATGTCAACGCCGTTGACAGCAATGGATGGACTGCATTGATGTTGGCCTCCTGGAATAATCACCCAGGCTCTATCTACTTTGCATATAGTATTGTAGAGCTCTTGGTTAACTTTGGCGCNGACGTCGACATGGTAGATGTAAAAGGCAGAAAAGCAGAATATAATGAGGATAGAAATGCATTAATCAAGGAGATATACGCTTTCCGCCGCCGGGGAATAACTTACACCGACGGCACCGATTTAGCTCTGTATCACCCATGGGGCGACAACAGTTTAGCGCGTCTCGATTCCCCGGCGTCACTCCAAATAAGCAGCGATTATCCACGACTCGACGGGCGCACGTCGGCTTATCCAATTTATGCGGCCGTCGCCAACGAGGTTTACGATGTGAACAATAAAGAAGAACTGAAGAATTATCTGCGCTGTTCCGCAACCGAAGGCGCCTACGATAATATCATCGGCGGCGATGTTGACATTGCTTTCCTAGCCAAGCCGTCGGACGAACAACTGCAAAGGGCGAAAGACGCCGGGTTTGAGTTGCATTTCACGCCACTTGCAAAAGACGCCTTCGTCTTTATCGTCAACGACCGCAACCCCGTCACCAACTTATCCATTGAGCAAATACGGGACATTTATCTTGAAAAAATCACAAACTGGCGCGAAGTCGGCGGAAACGACCGCGGAATTTTACCGTTTCAGCGCCAGCCAAATTCCAGCAGCCAAACGGTGATGGAAAAGGATGTCATGAAGGGGAAAGAATTGCCTCTGGCATTAGGCGCGTTCTTCGGCGATATGGGTGAAATGGTTGTAGCCGTCGCCCAATACAGGGACCAGGAGGAATCCATCGGCTATTCGTTCCGGTTTTATGCCGACGAAATGGTTCGTATAGTCATGAATGAGAACAAGAAAGAGGCNGATTATTTGTCACAAAATCCGGCTGATTCGGACGACGCGCGCATGCGATATATCGAAGTGCTGAAGCCCGTTAAACTTCTTGCGGTGGATGGAATTGAACCGAGCGTGGAGAACATCCGGAACGGTACGTATCCTTTTACGATTGACGTTTACGCAGTGACGACCGGAGAATCAAACCCGCGTTCGCAAGAGCTGATAGACTGGATGACCTCGCCCCAGGGTCAGGAATTAATAGAAAAAACAGGGTTCGTAGGCGCTGTCGAAACCAGGAAATGAAATAAAGAAATATCTCGAGAGAGGCGAGAGAGGACACGACAGAGGATACTGAGGGAATAGAAACGTTTTAATTAACCACAACCATGCCCCATAGAACTGTAGGGGACGCACACTGGGCGTCCCGTCCTGATAACCGGAACGCTCTTGTCAGGGGTGTGTCTGATAACCGGAACGCCCTTGTCAGGGGAACCGCCCCCTTTTCAAAGGGGGCGCCCCGAAGGGGCGGGGGTTTGTGCACCATAACTACGATATCCTTCGTTGTGTGGTTTTTATTAACCACAACCATGCCCCATAGAACTGTAGCGTCCCGTTTTTGCAATTTTTATGCAATTGCCCTGGATTGTNATGTTGTCATGNTGTTATCAGGGCAATCNCATAATGCTCAATTGGTTATTTTGAATATGAGGCTTATTAATTAAGTTATAGCAGCGCCTTATAGTTTTCGTGCGATTGCCCTGTGTTGTTATCTCCGGTAGTTGACATGATGATGTGTTATGTTTAAAATAGTATGGTTAAATACGCATGAACTGGGTGATTAATCCAAACATGGAGCCTTGGATCAGCGAAATAAGGAGGAAATTATATGTATGCAGTTGTGGAGACCGGGGGCAAGCAGTATCGCGTCCAGGAAGGCGATTTACTTAATGTTGAACTTCTCAGGGGGGAACCCGGCGACGAAGTGATACTTGACAAAGTGTTGATGAAAGGGAAAGATGACTCCGTTGAAATAGGTAAACCCTACATTGAAGGAGCTTCTGTAAAAGCCGAAATAGTTGAATTTGGGCGAAACGACAAAATACTTGTTTTTAAGTATAAGAGCAAAAAAAATATCCGGAAAATGCAAGGTCATAGGCAGGACTTTGTAAAAATCCGCATAACGGAGGTAATTTAATCTGACCGTAGTGACGGTGAATCGCTACAGAGGCGGGATTATAAGTATAGAATCAAGTGGACACAGCGGATATGCGCAACATGGAAAAGACATAGTATGCGCGGCTGTATCGGCGCTGATGCAGGCGCTGTTGGTAGGGGTACAGGAAATAAGCGGTAAGCGTTCGGAATCGAACTTAATAGAAAAAGACAGTTACTTTAAGCTTGAATGGAATATCGAAATCATTCCGGAAATAAAACAGCTTTCAGAAACTATAGCTTTAAGTTTAAAAAGAATCGGAGAAGCTTACCCGGATAACTTAAAATTTTTGGAGGTGCAGGTATTAGATGAGAAAATTTAATCTTCAGATTTTTGCTCATAAAAAGGGTCAGGGGAGTTCAACAAACGGCCGCGACAGCCAACCTAAGTATCGCGGAGTTAAGGTTTTTGCAGGTCAAAATGTGAACGCGGGCAGTATCCTGGTTCGTCAGTGCGGAACGCGGGTGCATCCCGGTAAACATGTAGGACTTGGTAGAGATTTTACTTTATTCGCTTTAATTGATGGAAAGGTAAATTATCTTACCAAAGGCGGCAGAAAGTTTGCATCGGTAGAGCCTATAAGCTAAAATATCAAGAGGTTGTAACAAAAGCTGGATAGCAATTATACAATCCACTATATATTAATGAGATTTGTTGACCTGGTAAAGATACATGTAGCGGCTGGAAGGGGCGGAGACGGATGTTTAAGTTTCCGCCGTGAAAAATATATACCTAAAGGCGGTCCTGACGGGGCTGATGGAGGGAAAGGCGGAGACGTCATATTAGAAGCTGTCCCGGGTATTTTAACTTTAGCTGACTTCCAATATAAGAGAAGGTTTCAGGCAGGAAGAGGAGAATCCGGAAAAGGTTCAATGAAAATTGGATCGGACGGAGATAATGTCGTCATATATGTTCCGTTCGGAACCGTGATTCAAGACGCTGAGTCCGGCAAAATTATGGCAGACCTCATTAATGAGGGAGATAAAGTTATTGTTGCGCGCGGAGGAAGAGGCGGAAAAGGAAANGCTCATTTCACGACTTCTACGCGAAGAGCTCCACGTTTTGCTCAAAAAGGGGACGCCGGTGAGGAAANGGACTTAAAGCTTGAACTTAAGTTAATCGCTGACGTTGGGCTTGTTGGATTGCCAAATGCGGGAAAATCCAGTATGTTAGCCGCGCTATCCAATGCTCATCCAAAGATAGCCAGTTATCCGTTTACTACCCTATCTCCAAATTTAGGCGCATTAAACGTTGACGACCAACAAGTGATTTTGGCTGATGTGCCGGGGCTCGTTGAAGGGGCCCATGAAAATAAAGGATTGGGACATCAGTTTTTAAGGCATATTGAAAGAACTCGTATTCTTGTTCATGTTATCGACGCGTCTGACGAAAATATTGATCCGATGGCGCAATGGAGCATTCTTCGTGATGAATTTGAGGCGTACAGCAAAGACCTTTTGTTGCGTCCATGTGTTGTTGTATCGAATAAATTGGATTTATTGACGCACGAAACGCTAAAAAGGGCAAATGAGTTTTGTAAGGAAATCTCTGACAAAGGGATAAAATGTATTAACACAAGCGCATTGACAGGAGAAGGCGTTGATAATCTTGTTCAAACTATTGCTGAATTGGTTAGGATTCATCCCCGCCAATATCATGTTGAGAGAGAAGAATATAAAGATTATTACGTTCCTGTTATAAAAAGGCGCTCGTCAGAAGCTGCGCCCGTGGAAATAGTAAAACTTAGTCACGGCGATGGGGCGTGGCGTATTGTACACGAAAATCTTGAAAAGACTGTTTCCAGAATGAATTTTGATCAGGAAGACACTTTTATCAGATTTGCCCGCGCGTTGAAAAAACTTAAAGTTGAAGAAGCTTTGGAGGAAAACGGAGCTTTGGATGGGGACAAAGTTTATATTGGAAGCATCGGATTTGATTTCCATCCGGATAGAGTAATGAATGATGATGAATAGCGCTTCTGTACTTAAAGGAGTTAAAAACAGAATAGGAATAATGGGAGGAACATTTGATCCTATTCACTTTGGACATTTGCTTGCGGCAGAGGAAAGTCACAGAGAGCTTGAACTTGATGAAATAATATTTGTTCCTACGGGACAACCTCCCCACAAGCGCGGCGTTTCAAATCAGGAACAAAGGTACGATATGACTTTGCTCGCAACGACTACAATACCTTATTTTTCTGTTTCAAGAATGGAGATAGATAGAGGTAAACCCAGTCATACTATCGATACTTTAAAAGAATTTCAAGCGTTGATGGGGGGAAACGTTGAACTTTGCTTCATTACCGGGCTTGATGCTATGTTGAAAATTGCTACATGGAAAGAATACATGAAATTACCTCAATTATGTAGGCTTGTAACTGTAACTCGTCCCGGATATTCGCCTAAAAGCTTACATGAACTTCCAATAGAAATAAGAGAAGCTATTGTATTTATTGAAATTCCACGTTTTTCACTTTCAAGCACCAATATAAGAGAGAGAATAAGAGAAGGAAAAGGCGCAAAGTACCTGGTTCCCGACGCAGTTGAAAGTTACATAAGAAAGTGTAAATTATATAGTCCATAACTGACGTGGAGGCTGACTAAACGAATGAGAATAATGAGAATTATAATAATAGTTTTATTATCTATTAGCGCAGGCGCGGCGGGGGCATATTTACGTTTGCAGCCATATATATATCCCAGTGTAGGTGACATATATTCGGAATTTAAAAATATAGATAGAACAGTTCCTGATGAATTATCCGGAACTATAAGCATTTTAATAGCAGGACTGGATTCGACCGATGGAACGGAGAGGGCGGATTCGATTGCNATAGTCATCATTGATATTGATACTAAAAAAGTAAAACTATTGTCAATACCGCGTGACTCCCGTGTATTGATACCAAGAAGAGGCTGGGACAAAATAAATCACGCGTATGCTTATGGTAAGATTGACCTATTGAAGGAAGTTACCGTAAATTTATTGGGAGTACCGATTGATTACTATTTAGTATTAAATTTTAAATCATTCCCAGCCATTGTTGATTTATTGGGCGGCGTGACCATTGACGTTGAAAAAAGATTAGTTTACAACGACTATGCTGGTAAGCTGCACATAGATATTCCAAAAGGAATTCAAACGCTGGACGGGAAAAACGCGCTTCATTACGTTAGATTTCGTCACGACTCTTTAGCCGATCTCGGACGGATAACCAGACAACAAAGGTTTGCAAAGGAGGTTCTAAAAAAACTTCAAACCCCATTGATTATTCCAAAAATACCGGATCTTATAGCTGAATCTCTTCAAATGGTCAACACGGACATGTCACCAATGCAAGCGCTTCAACTTGTTTCATACATGAGAAATATTGAAGAAAGCGATATAAATTTTTTTACGCTGCCGGGGAAAGCCGCCAACATCGGAGCTCTCAGCTATTGGCTGCCGGATATCCCATCAGCTTCAATGCTGCTTGCAGATCATTTTATTCCTGATTCACCTGAAGACAACAGAGTTGACTTTTACGAATCAAGAGAGGATATACCGCTTTTATTAAGCAGAATAAACGGGAAAATTTCAGTACTAAATGGCGACGGCGCCAGGGGCTTAGTGAAACGCGCGTCGGAAGAACTGCAACAAATAGGCATAGATGTTGGAATAACAGGTAACGCAAAGCATTTTGATTATCGCTCTTCATGCATAATGATTCCTTCAAATGGGAATCAGGAGGATTTGGAATCAGCGGAAGCTTTGGCTGCATTATGCGGAATAAGTAATAAATTAATTTCAAAAAACGCCACGACTTCTTCTGTGACAATAATTATAGGTAAGGATAAGGAAAGTATTTTCACAAATTTACGGGCAGCCGCTACTAAATAATAACGGGAGGTCGGTTTATGGAGCATAAAAGATTTGAACAATACGCATTCATATGTGAAGCTTTAGCAAATAAAAAGGGTCATGATATTACCATTCTTGATCTTGGCGAAGCAGCAACCATATCAGATATCTTTATCTTAGTTACCGCAAATTCAGAAACGCACATGCGCACTTTAGTGGAAGCAGCAGATGAAGCATTGTCAAAAAGCGGCGTTTTACACCCGCAGATTGAGGGAGAAAACAGTCCTCACTGGCGGCTTGTGGATGGTCATAATGTTCTTGTGCACGTCTTCAGTTATAAAGGTCGGGATCATTACAAAATAGAAAAAGTCTGGGGAGACGCCGAAATTTATAATTATGAGCCTAAAATTTAAACGGATTAACAACTTTTAGCTTCTTATCGATAATTTGTCCGTCCTGCATATCCTCGCTTAGCAGCGCTTGGCATCTTGATTTTATTGCAGTTGCAACTATCAAACTGTCGTAGAAGGAGAATTTGTATTGTTTATATATCCCGAAAGCGGAAAAAACCAGTCCTATTTCCTCATTCACAACTTCCGCAACATCTATTATTTCATTAATTGTTTCCTGAATAGCTTGCAGACTGATATTTGTCTTTTTTAATAAGACATTCGAAAATTCTTTAACTACCTGTGTTGATATAACAGGTAGGCAATTGTTCAGGTATTTTAGAGCTGTTTGCTGTTTTGCTGGTTCATCCGCAGTAAAAGCGTAAATTAGAACGTTTGTGTCAATGAAGGTTTTAACGGCGTTCATTTGCTTCCTCCCTGTCAAACTTCCACCCTTTTGTATTAACAAGAGGTTTTGCTATATCACTGAATTTTTTTTGAGATTTTTTTTGAAGTGTTAGCCCCCCGTTAAAAGTGATGATTTCTAAATCGTCATTCAATCGTAAGTTACTGCTCTCCAATGCTTCTTTTGGTATGCGAACCCCGACGCTGTTTCCCCATTGCTTTACAGTTGCGTTCATTTTGTACACCCCCTGTGTATAATTATACAATAGTATATACATATGTCAACGCGCCTGCGAACGAACTCGCTTCGCCTGGGGATTCAGCGGGGTTCTGTGGCGCCCACCGAACCACCGTAGCCCGGCGGTTTCAAAAGTTAGTGTTATGCTCTGGATTCATCCTCCAATTTCACTTCGCTTAAAATTGGGAGACTCCTCCCACGCCATTGTAACTTTGTTATCTTGACAAAAGAATGCTGAATATTGTATGATGTCAGACATTATGCAAATACCATAACGACGTCATAAAAGCGTGACTTGGAGGCGAGCTCGCCCGGAAATCTGATGGATTTCCAGTAGTAAAATGATTTGACGTGGCTTAATTGTGTTATATATTATTTTTGGAGCTTTTTCTTATTTGATGCGTGGATTTCGCGGCTTAAGGGAAGAGTTGTAGGGGGGGTTTATGAAAATATACTAAAGAGATTCTATTAAGTTTACAAATATCAATATGTCTTGGCGGAGCGGCTCACCCCGGTCAGAGGTGTTTAATTGTTTATGCGTCAGCGGCGAGGCTGAAAACGGAGAACCTCAACTCCAAAATAAAAGAGGCATAGAAAGTTACAATTTCTTAGATTATTGAAAGGGTGAGAGAATTGATAAAAAAATATGGAATTGTCTCAATTTTTGTTGCTATACTCATTGTATTAGCGCTTGCAACAGGCGTTTCGGCTGGTATAAACCGTGTAGATAGGCCTGCCCTGAAAGACGTCTACAAGGACTATTTCTATATTGGCACTATTTACTATAGTACACGGGACGTCAGCTCTACCAATTATATTACCGGATTATATCCGGAGCGTGAGATGGACGGAATAACTCAGGGCACCCGAACTGACGCCGGTTTGAAGCTCAAGCATTTCAACGCATTTACGAATGCGAACTTCATGAAGCCGGACAGTTTATGGACAAACACAAACGGCTCACCGAACTGGAACCAGGGCAACGGCAACGTAGATGACTCAGTCAGGTTGGCCAAAGAATTGGGGAACTTCATGCAGGGACATACGCTGCTTTGGCACAATCAGTCTCCAAACTGGCCCATCTCTGATAACAGCTGGGATTACGCAACAGCAAGGACAATGATGGAACACTACCTCCGAACTGTATTGACGCATTTTAATAACCCTGATCCCCTTCTCAAGTTCGACGCCATCGACGTCATCAACGAACCAATGAAGAACAACCCCTCAAACCCAACCGACTGGAGAAACGCTCTCCGCACCGGTTACAACCCTGAAGAGAGAACGGCAAGATGGGCGCGGGCTTACGCCAAAGGCGGCAACAGTTGGGATTATGTTTATGACGCTTTCATATTTGCGCGCAGGTATACGGACTTTCAACTGACTTACAACGACTTTAACGACCTGGAGAACGACAATATGTCAACCGCAGTCGTCTCGATGGTCAATGAGTTCAACGAAAAGTACAGGAATAGTAACGAAAGGAAACTGTTCGACAAGGATGGGAAGCAAAGAAATCTGGTTGATATAGTCGGAACACAGTCGCACTACGACATGAGGCTCAATCTGGACGCTTTTGAGAGAAACATCAGAAAATACCTCGACGCCGACGTTAAGGTCGATCTCACAGAGGTGGACGTTTCCCTTACCAGAACCGTGAACAAAAATCGCACTTCCGGTACCGGCGCCAACATGGGATTTATCACTAACCGGGATGAACTTATTGAACTTGCCAAAGAGCAGGGGATTTTCTACGCGAAGATGTTCGCTATGCTCAGGGATGTCGACAAATATAAAAAGGGCATAAACCGCGTTACAATGTGGGGCGTCAACGACAACGACTGGCGAGCATCGGGTTATCCGTTGCCGTGGTACAACACTGCTTCAGCGAATGCTTTTGGCCGCCTTGTTAATGAGCCCAAAGAAGCTTACTGGGCTCTGGTGCAGCCGGAAGCTTACCTCGAAGAGGTTGGTTTATCGCCGAATGGCGTTCATGCAACATTCACCTACAACGGGAAATCATACCCATCCAGGACTTGGGGCGGCGCCAATTGTTATGCGGAGGTTAAAATAGACGTACCTGAGAGTACGCAAACAATTAATTTCACCGCCGCTAACGTTACCCTGCCAGCCGACTTTACCATCACCAGCATCACCATGTCCCCGCCGAGCGGAGACATAAGCGGTGGGAAGCCGTGCGTTGTGACTGTACAAGCTGTGGGGACAAATCCAACAGCTATGGATCCGACAGATCCGGCAGTTCCGCTGACAACAGTTAAGAACACCGCAACGTACAAACTCACTTTCGCCTGGGGAGCGGACTCCACAAGGAAGAATGGCGCATGGAGGCTTGCCAAGAAAATCGAATCCGGCAAAACATATATCGTAGTGTCCACGGAGACTGTGTCGGTTGACCCCGTGACGGGCGTGACGACGGGCTATGCCCTGACCAACAAGAATAAACCGGCGGTTGCAAACGTAGGGCCGCAATCGCTTTCGCGTATGCCTGTCATCGTTTCGGGCGATATCCTTAAGTTCCGTAAGGACAGCGGCGATGCTGAAATAGAGCAGGAAAACATTAAGTGGATCTTTACGGACAGAACAAGCGTGCCCCCGGGGAAATATACGCCCCCTGCAAAATATGCAGCAAATCAGATAGGCTATACGTTACAATGCCTTGTCCACGCCACCAGAGCCTACCCCCAGATGATGTTCAGGGATACATCGCTCTCGGTCGCTGATCAATATGAGCTGGTAACAAGAATGCAGGACGGCAGCGAGAGTCCGGGAGTTGCGGACAAAGCGCTGGATCAGGCGATATGGTTCAACACGGGCATCGACCAGGTAACCGGCGCGACGAAGATGTTCCTGTACACCGCTTCCGAAGACCAGCATTACGTTCTGAAAGAAGTGCTTACAGGCGCTACGAACATGACGGATCTTGGCTCTAACAATACAGCTGTTATTATTCCGACTATAGGCGGTTTCGTCGCCATGAAGGCAAATGGCCCCGAGGACGCCACCGAGGTGAAGCTGTACGAGTACACAATAGAACCATACGTTGATATTCCGGCGACAGGAGTTTCGTTGGATAAATACTCCACGACTATCCTTCTGGGAAATAACGAACAATTGACGGCGGCAATGATCCCAAGCGACGCTTCGTATCAGCAATTTACATGGAAGAGCGACAATCCGTCAGTGGCAACTGTCAGCCAGACAGGATTTGTAGAGTCGGCAGGACTTGGTTCCACAAACATAACGGTAACAACGGTCGACGGATTTGAAGCTAAATGTTATGTGACCGTGGCAATGCCGGCAAGCGGAATAACGATAAGCCCGGCGGCATTATCGCTCGACGCCGGAGAAACGTATTTCCTCATGGCGACGATTACGCCTGAGAATGTTGGCAACGCGAACCTTGTATGGACAAGCAGCAACGAGAGTGTAGTGACGGTCACCCAAGGCGGAATTATAAGAGCAGTGGGTTCCGGAGCGACTGTAACAATAACCGCAACGGCGGCCGACGGTAGCGGAGTTTTCGGTACATGTATCGTTGAAGTGCCGCTTTACCTCACCTCGGGCGTAGAGCTAAATAAGACGTACATGATGATGCTGCTCGGACAAACCGAGACATTGATAGCGACAGTGCTGCCGACATACGCAACCAGTAAGGACGTCATATGGTCATGCGACAGCCCATACGTGGCGACAGTTGACCAAAATGGACTTGTAACGGCGATAGGCACAGGTCCCGCAACCATAACCGTAAAGACTGTAGACGGCGGATTTGAAGCTACATGCGTTATTAATGTAATTCAGCCTGTAACCGGTATAACGATATCCCCTGCAACACTTTTAATGAATGTGGGACAAACGCACTGGCTGACATCAACGGTTGAGCCATATAACGCCGCCAATACCAGCTTAGCATGGAGCAGCAGCAATACGGCGGTTGCAACGGTCAATGCCGCCGGAATTGTGAACGGACTTGCGGGCGGAACCGTAACGATAACCGCAACGGCGACAGACGGCAGCTTAGTTACCGCTTCATGCCTTGTGACTGTTACCGACATGATGCCGGCAGCTCCAGTGCTTCCTTCAGGGCTTGTAAGCATAGACGCAACTGAGCCGTTGATAACCATTCCGGGCAGCACCACAGAAGCAGCGGCGGCAATTGATATGCTTTCGACTTTGATGCCAGGCATTAAGTCAGCGGATTTGCATGTTGATAAATATGGACAGGTAACCGTTCAGGATTACATAGTGAAAGATATTGTTGAGGATATATACGGTTTGATTACCGATAATATCCTGACATTGCCGGTATTTGAAGCAAATGTCAGCGCTAACGGTAACACTGCTGCTATAGCGTTCGATCTGAAGGGCATTGATCTTATGGCGGACAG
>WRNQ01000036.1 GCA_009776565.1 Synergistaceae bacterium
ACTTGTTAATCAAGTTAAGTTAATGACATTGGTGTGAAACCCGCCCCTACATTCCTTAACGTCTTTTTCTGTCAACTGTCTACTGTCAACTGTCAACTGTCTACTGTCCTTAACGCCTTTTTCTGAGAACAAACATTCCGAGAAGAGGAAGCGCAAGATATGTATACGCGCTGCATCCGCCGCCACCGCCGCCACCACCGCTTCTGGGTGGATTTGTGGCATCGGTTGACGTAAACCGGGCCTCAAATTCTCTATCTGATGTTACCGTGAATGTATACATCGCCGCGGTTGATACAAGTACGTATTTCTCTTCGGGGTCAGTGGCGAAAGCGTTATATTCATACCAGCCTATAAAACTTTCTCCTTTGTCTGGTATAGCTATAAGCGTAACCTCTTCGTCGGCAACAAGACCTGATATCGTACCATTCCCGGTTACAAACGCCGTTATTGTGTTATAGAGCACCTCTAAATTGAGATTTTTCGATTGTTCAAAACGTAACCGATAAACATTGATTATTGCAATAACCTCTTCACCAGGATTGTTTTCAACGGATAGTACTACAGTCTCCATTCCGCCATCGACACTGTCNGGGTTGTAAGCATCTACCTTAAGCGTCAAAGTCCGGTCAGAAGCCTGTGTAACGCTAACCCAATCAGGNGCGCTCTTCACCCTCCATGCTTTTTGGTTAGCTACGGTGGTAACGGTGAAATCTTTTACTTCTCCTGAATATGAAGGTATCCATTTATTTGGTTCAACAGTTATGGATGGGGCAAAGTTCTGAGAAACTTTGATTTCATCAGTTAAGTTGCCAGCTCTTATTGTTACAGTACCTTCGTATACGGATCCACTAGTGTTCTTTGCCGTTATAATTCTCAAAGTCGTATTATTCAGCGGTATTGCGCTTATAGACCAACCCGTTATATCTGGTACGCCTGTTATCTCCCACTCTGATTGACTCGTATTAGTAACGGTAAAGTCTTTTGTCTCCCCTACAGATTTGAAATTATACTGTTTTGGCGAGACGCTTAGGGACGACGGTAGCTGAGAAGCAGGATTTACCGTCACTATTGCCGCGTTAGATCGTATAGAAGCTGCCCCTCCCGTAGCTCCGACCTCGCAGAAGTAATAATATGGGCTTCCCGTCGCCGCAAGATTTGTGGGGATTGGGAAGATACTGCTCGTCGCGCCGGAGATTAAGTCGCCTCCTGTATTGCTATCAGTCTCGCTGCTGTACCACTGGTAAGAGAGAGTTGCATTTTGCGTTACACTTGCAGTAACTGAGANGCTGTCGGAAATACTGCCTTGTGTGACTGTAATGTTCCTCTGCGGGTGTGAGCCGATAGTTATGACCGGCGCCTGTCCCGGTGTCACCGTCACTATTGCCGCGTTAGAGCGTACAGAAGCCGCCCCTCCCGTAGCTCTGACCTCGCAGAAGTAATAATATGGACTTCCCGACACCGTCAGATTTGTTGGAATTGAGAAGATACTGCTCGTCGCGTCGGTTATTGATGCGCCTTCTGTATTGCTGTCAGTCGCGCTGCTGTACCACTGGTAAGAGAGAGTTGCATTTTGCGTTACATTTGCAGTAACTGACAGACTGCCGGAAATGCTGCCTTCCGTGACGGTAGTTTCCCTTTGCGGGTGTGAGCCGATAGTTATGACCGGCGCCTGTTCCGGTGTTACCGCCACTATTGCCGCGTTAGAGCGTATAGAAGCCGCTCCGCCAGTAGCTCTGACCTCGCAGAAGTAATAATACGGGCTTCCCGACGCCGTCAGATTTGTGGGTATTGTGAAAATACTGTTCGTCGCGCCGGAGATTGGAGCGCCTCCTATATTACTATCAGTCGTGTTGCTGTACCATTGGTAAGAGAGAGTTGCACTTTGCGTAACACTTGCAGTAACTGAGAGACTGCCGGAAATACTGCCTTGTGTGACGGCTGTATTCCTCTGCGGTTGCGCGCCTATAGTAATAACCGGCGTTGGCGGCGCCGTTACGCCGCTAACTGTCATTGTATATCTGCCGGTTCCTCTGGAATAACAATGACCCGCTATGTAATACGTTTGACCGCTCGTCATATTATATGTAATTCTGAAGTTAGGGGTAATACCGGAATAATCATCATTAGTATCCAACAGGCTTTGACTTGAATTATACAAACTACCCATGGGATCGGCGCCGCTACTTTGGTTAGAACTTTCGAAAGTATATGAACCGGTTGCAGGCGCGGTAAACACGTAATACCTTCTTTCTCCTCCTGTTGTGATTCTTACGGTTACAGGAATATTAACATAGATGGGAACAGCGGTCAAAAATGACGCGTTATCTGTACCTTGCGTCCAATTGGCCGTTGCTGTTACATTATTCGAGGGCATGGTGAAAGATGTCGTCACGTTGTAAGGTTCATCAAAATTTACGCTGGGACTTGATGTCCAGCCATCGAAAATGTATCCACTCCTGTAGCCCGAACTGACTGTTACTGAACTTCCCGACCTGTAGGAACCCGCGCCGCTTGACGAAGCATAGCTGCCGTTGACGCTCACATTGTAAGTCTGTATTATACTTCCAAGACTTGGCGCCTGTAAAACGGAGATGGTGGCAACATCCGTAAGCGCAACTATTGTCACAAGTCCAATTCTGAAATTTGAGGTGGGGTTAGGATCCGCTGTAAGCGTCAACTGAACTGGATTACCTCCAAAACCAAAAGAAGGGCTAACTTTGATCCAATCGACCGAGGTCAAACTTTCTACAGCCCATATTAATAGTCCATCATAATTGAGGGTAAAATTTGAATTAGTTGCTCCTGAAGCCGGTATAGTCAGCCAATATGCCGGAGATACCGAAAGTGCTGCAGAAGCGTTATTTGTAACGACCAAACAAAACGCCAAAGCAACAAAAATAATGAATATAGCTGATAATTTTTTTCCTTTTCTCATAGTATTTTCATTCCTTCCTATATGTAAATACGTAAATATACGTACAGTTATAATTTAGTACAATATTATTTTAACATACTAATTATTAAACTGACTGGTTGTTTTCTTTTTTGAATGGGTTGCTGACGCCTTGACACCGGAAGAATAGTTCAAAAGCGATTCTTTCTTTATTATCCACGTATTTCCAACTTTCACGGCGTCCAGCCTTCCTGTGCGACACAGAAACTGCGTTTGTGATTGGGACTTATTAATTAACATGGCTGCTTCGGCGCTTGAAACGTATTCTACATTATCCATTTTCTTTCATGTCCTTTAATTATTTAGAGGAGTTACAACAGAATAATATCATACAAATTTCATTATACCAATTTGCTCTGTTAAACATAATACCAAAATCAGATTTTCCGATATAATTAATCAATTTAATGTAAAATTTAAAAACAAACTCAGTATGCAAAAATAGAAAAGGAGAATAGCGTTCCTCCATGTCGTCTTTATGATGTGGTATGGCAGCGCCTGAATTTATGAACAAATCATTCGAAAAGCAGGGTAAAAAATACATAGGCAATTCTATCCCAAAAGTTGACGCTACAGCTAAGGCGCTAGGAAAAGCGAGGTATGCAGGAGACCTTATAATTGAGGGGGGGCTGCATATTTGCATCGTTCGCGCACAGTTCTCAAGCGGACTTATAACGAATATAGACGCCTCCGAGCTTAATGCTTTGGGAGGCGTGTTTTTTTTCACAGGAAAAGATTTTGTGGAAAACAGCATTGGAAGTATAATGAAAGATCAACCCGCGCTGGCAACGGAGAAGGTAAGATTTTTCGGGGAACCTGTTGCCGTGGTTGCAGCTCCTTCTTTGAAACTTGCGCGTCACGCCGCCTCGCTTGTAAAAGTGGAATATGAGCCTTTACCGATATTAGACCTTGACTCCGCAATAGCGGGGGCCTCAATAAAACTTCATGATCACGGAAATCTTTTATCCGATCTTGATTTTTTAAACGGAGACGTCGAAGAAGCATTATCCAGAAGCGATTTAGTTCTTAGCGACACATTTACAGCCCCATTTATAGAACACGCCTTTATGGAAACTGAGGGCGGAATATGTTGGATGGACAAGAATGGTAATCTTTGTCTCCGGGTATCCACTCAGAATCCATATGCGGATAGAGCAGAGATTTCTCATGTACTTAATATTCCCGAAGATAAGATACATGTTGAGGCGGGAATAGTGGGCGGAGGATTCGGAGGCAAAGATGGAAACACGGTTCAGGTATTTCTTGCGCTGGTGACATATAAGACCGGACGTCCGTCGCGCCTTGTTTTCAACAGGGAAGAATCAATGATTGCAGGATATAAAAGACATTTCGCAAGAACAAAAGTAACTGTGGGCTTTTCCAAAGAAGGGGAAATAACTGCTTTTTCCGGATTAGTAGATTATGATACAGGGGCGTATGCAGCGCTTGGCCCTACAGTAGCNAGTTCCGGTTTTGAGCATTTTACAGGTCCGTATTCTATTAAGAATGTAAAACTGCGCGCCCGGCTTTGGTACACAAATAAACCTCCTGCAAGTTCTATGTGGGGATTGGGAATACCTCAGGCGTTGATAGCCATAGAAACGCTGATAAATCGCGCGTCAAAACAGCTTAAAATTGACCCCATAGAGATAAGGCGTCGTAACGCGTTGGTGGAAGAGGCTTATGGGACTCTCGGACAGAAGATGAGGTATTCCGTTGCTTTTAAAGAAGTGTTGGATTTACTGGAAAAGTCTGAGTTATGGAAAGAACGTCTTGTTAATAAGTCGCCTGATACAGGTTATGCGATAGCAGCAGGTTTTCAAGGCATAGGNATGGGCAGAGGGATACCTGACGAGGCGGAAGTGACGGTTGAAGAAAACGGAAATCGTTATCTTATAAGAATTGGCTCTGTCGACATGGGACAGGGTACAATGACGCTCTTTGCACAGCTTGCCGCTGAAGAACTTGGGGCGCCTCTTGACTTGATAGACATAAAAATGGGAGACACGGCAAGGACGCGTTACTGTGGCCCTACCACCGAACCCAGAACAAGCTATATATGCGGAAACGCTCTTTACAAAGCAATAAAAGATTACAAGCGCAATAAAGAAAATGGAGTTGTTCGAGGTATCGGTAAATCTATTATGCCTGAGGAGCTTCAACCTTCATTTGCAATTGGAATGCCTCACGCAATTTATTCTTTTATCGGGCATGTGGTCAAAGTAAAGATCGATAAAACTACCGGCATGGTAAAAGTGCTTGAAGTGTATACAGCGTCGGATACCGGAAAAGTTGTAAACCCAATTTTACATGAGGGGCAAATAGAGGGCGCAGTGGTGATGGGTGTAGGATACGCGATTATGGAGCAAATGAGATTTAATGAAGGAAAACCTCTTGAAAACAGCCTTTATTCATATTTTATCCCAACGGCGCTTGATATGCCCATAATGAAAGAAGATTCCACGAAAACGAGCGAAGACTCTTCTTTTCTTGGTCTGAAAGGAGTTACCGGAATTGCTGTCAATTCTATTGCTCCCGCCATATTAAGCGCGGTTGAGAATATATCCGATGTAAAACTGAACACCCTGCCGTTGAAACTGTACAAGGACTAATGCTGCAATTGAAATAGATAACCGGAAAAGGAGGTTTATTATGCGTGTAAACCGTTTGCTGTTTTTTCAAATAGTGTTATTAAGTATAGTTATATGTATACTATCTGCCGGACCGTCTCTTGCCGCAATGAGCGACTCTGACTTTGTAGAGCTTTGTCAGGAAGGTTCTTTACAACAAATAAAGGACGCAATTCAAGACGGAGCAAATGCCAACGCAAGTGACGATAAAGGCNGAACGCCGCTTATAACGGCAGCCGCGCGAGATAATCCGGACGCGGAAATAATAACGTTTCTTGTTGAATCCGGCGCTGATATAAACGCAAGAACTGAAAACAGAAGCACGCCTGTTATGTGGGCGGCGAGCGATTCTATTCTGGAAGTGGTAACAGCTTTTATTAAAGCCGGCGCTGACGTCCACGCGAGAAATGCAGACGGAATAACACCGCTTATGTGCGCGGCGGAATACAATTCCGACCCGGAAGTGATAGCAGCTCTTATTGAAGCCGACGCTGACGTTCATGTAAGAAATATTGACGGACTTACTGCTCTTATGTTTGCGGCGGCGAAAAATCCTAATCCGGAAGTTATAAAAGTTCTTGTCAACGCTGGATCTGATGTCAACGTAACAGAAGAGGAAGGAATGACCCCGCTTATGTTTGCAGCATGGAAAAACTCCAACCCGGAAGTCATAACAACTCTTCTGAGCAGCGGCGCAAAACCAAAAGCGAAGGATATTTACAACAGAATGGCATTGGATTTCGCCTGGGGAAATGAGAAACTTAGAAATACAGACGCTTTTCAAAAACTCAGTGAAGTGAGTTATTAATACTTGAGAATTTTGCATTGTAAATTGTGAATTGTGCATTTTGCATTGTAAATTGTGAATTGTGCATTGTGAATCGTGAATTGACAAAACGCCGTTTGACTCCAAATATTAAACTGTTTGGACCTGCGGCATTTTTTATGTTAAAATATTGCTAGATGTTCAATGCGGGAATGAGGTAAAACATGTGGACTGGGATGTTGAACAAAGAAAAAAACTCTATGCAGAGTATAATTCCGGCAAGATAACGGCTGACAGATTTAAAGAAAAAATTAATGCTCTTGACGAATTCTGTCGTCAAAGAACAAATAAACTAAAAAAAATCTCAAAGAATAAAATTATTACATTTATAATTTTAGTTCTGACTTTAGTTTTAACTTTAGTTCTAACTATAGTTTCCTGTCATTATTTGCTTAATGAAGCTATTAATAGCGGAGTAAACGTGGACGCGCGGGATAAGGAGCGTACACAGCATATTATGGCTGATGAAAATAAATCCGATCCTACTGTGATAAAAGCCCTTATCAATGAGGGGGCAAGTCTCAATGTTGACGCAGACAGGATTGCAAAAAGCAACGCGGGAAAGGATAGTATTAATAATCCCGAAGCCCGGAATATGCGAATCAATAAACCTGTAACGAATAGCATTAATTTGCCTGAACTATGCAAAAAAGGTTCCTTACTGCAAATCAGCGAAGCTATGAAAAAGGGAGCAAACGTGAATGACAGCGACGAGGGAGGAATGACCCCGCTTATGGCGGCGGCAGGTAATAACAATCCGGAAGTAATAGTTATGCTTCTCAAATCAGGCGCTAATATAAATGCTGTGGACAGCAACGGCAGAACGGCAATAGATCATGCGAGAATTAATGGAAAACTTAATAATTTAGAGGCTCTTGGGTCAACTATTGAAAACCGGTTGGACAGGAAAAGCCAGAATAATCACCAGTCCCAGCCCCAANCTAAGCATTCTCAAACNCAAACATCAGACGACGTAAATGAGGTTATAAAACTGACTAACGCCGAGCGCATAAAAGCGGGACTCCCCACGCTAAGAGTCAACAATAATCTAAGCGCTGCAGCAAATAAGCGCGCTCAGGAATTAGAACTCCTGTACAGTCACACCCGTCCGGACGGAAGATCCTGCGATTCGGTTTTTAGTGATTACAATATTAAAGTCACCTGCCGGGGAGAAAACATCCTGTCGTACAGTATGAACAGAACTCCGACTGATATGGTGAACGGGTGGATGGACTCCCCCGGACATCGCGACAACATCCTCTACAGGGAATATACTCACATCGGAGTTGGAGTTAATCGAAGCGGAGAGCGCGCTTTCGCCGTCCAGATTTTCGCAGGGATACCTGACAATGTTTCCGTAAGAGAAACTTACAATTCAAAATATGTTGTGCCTGTTATCTCACTCAGGTAGGTACGCAAATACTTAATGAATTACTCCCCTTTCCACACGAGCATATTGTAAATATGCGTATTGCCGGAATCTCCATGAGACGGAATAATATAGTCGCCAAGGCGCAAGAATATAGCCTGTCGACAGGCTAAACATATTTTTGAAAATAGGAGGAGATAAGAAATGGCAGTAAAAATACCAAAAAGCGCACGTTTTTCATTAACGCTTAACAACGGAACTAATCAGGCCACAGGAGCAATGATAAAGAAAAGCATAAGCTTCGGCAACCTGATAGCGGACTGCGACGAAGAAGCTGTAAGCGCTGTGGCAAACGCTATAGGAGGACTCATCAGCAAACCGGTCACAGATGTAACAGTTACAGAAAATTACCAATTAGTATAAGGGAGGTCAGAAAAATGGCAGAAAGATCTTTGAGACTTGTATTTGAAAACGCGCAAGACGTCAAAAAGAACGTCACGATAACAATTCCGCTAAGTGACGATACAAAAGCAGCTCAGGATATTAAATCCGTAATGGACATTATTTACGAAAACAAGGAAATTTTTAGCCTTGATATTGGGATGCCAAAATCAGCAGCTTTCGTAACGCCAATCAGTTTGACACAGGTCGATATCAGCGGTCTGTAAAAAAAGAATAGGGGCGAACATAAAGTTTCGCCCCCCTATTTCTTTAATTCCTTACCGGAAAAGGATTTAAGCATAGCTTCGATTATAATTACGGAAGAAGCGGCGCCCGGGTCCTTATGCCCAACTGACATATCACCAAAAAAACTTGCCCTGCCTTTTTTTGCAATAAGCGGGATTGTACCCTCCGCCCCAATTATTGCCGCCTCATGAGCTTTAGTTAATGCATAGACAATATCGCCCTCTTCAGCTAATGCTGACTTACATGCGTCACAAGCCGGCACTAGCGTGTCAAGCATTGTTTTATCGCCAACAGACGCTTTTCCGAGCGATATTACGCCATTTACGCCATCTGAAAGCGCCTCTGTGAATATTTCGGGTGAAATATTCTCGCAACCTCTGAACCTCATAGCCATTTTTACAAAAAAGCTCCCATAAAGAGGTCCTGATGATCCTCCTACTTCGCTCATAAGCATCATAGCTACGTCCTTAAAGACCTCTGCGGGAAACTCGTATTTTAACATACTGAATTTTTCAATCGACTTATCAAAACCCCGTGACAAGTTAATTCCATGGTCACCGTCGCCTATAGCGGCATCTAGTTTGGTCAACCAGTTTTTGTTCTTTGAAACGCTCTTTGCTATAGCTTTGATCATCAATTCCGCCTGTTTTGCATTCATTTTTCGCTCTCTCTCTTTCCATAATAATACGGCACGTTTGAGCTATCAAAAAATACATTAATTATAAACGAGAAACTGAAAAAAACGATTTTAAAAATCTTTTATCTCAGAGCTGGTATAAGGGATTTTTTTTTATGGTAAAATGTCTCACTAGATTCGGACTCATATTATAATAAATTAAGGAGTGTCTTTTGTATGAAAAAATCTATGTTGCTTATTGTTGTAATTTTCACATTTGTTATTTGTTTCCCTACCCTTTCGGCAAGGGCGGGAGAGCTTGTGGATGGGAATATCTCGCTTGGGCAGGATCACGTCAAGATGACGTGGTATCTCGTCGGTTCCGGGAAAATAGCTGATACCGAAGTACCATTTGCTGTTGTGCGTAAATACTATACGAACGTCGGCATAAAAAACGAGACTGTTGAGCTTTTAATGTCAAAATTTAGTCTTGACGCTGAGAGAGCGTCCAGCTTATATTTTACAGAGTACATATACAACTACTCGCCTGACCACAAGTTATTTGCAGTTGGATACATCCGTCATTACGATATGAATGGAAACCTCATTTATGGAACAGAATTTGACGGCCTCTCAGAAGCATCAAAACTGACGTGGGCAAATGTTGAAGCAAAAGGCCCTTCCGGATTAGCGTTGGTTCAAGTGCGCAGGGTAGAAAAAATACCGGCGCCAAAGAAATAATAATTGTGAATTGTTAAGATAACGCTATAACAATTATCAAACGTGCTGCCCCTATAATTGTGTCAAAGATTACTTTGCCATAATATATAGGGGCTGATTGTTTAAATCTGAAGGATACAGAGTAAAACGTTGCTTTGCCGGAATTACGCGTTCGCTTTTATCCTCTGACGTCCTCCTCTCCCTAAAGTGAGAGGATGCCAGCAGAAGTCGCTTACGCGGCGACTCTGGCTGGTTCCTGCTTCACAGAGCTGCGAGGGAGGAATTAGCTTGGTTTTAACTTTTTATATCCCCTCAGTGAGGAATTTTACGGCTACGAACCAACGCCCTACTCCCCCGGGTCTCACAGTCTCTCCACAAGCTGACATGGCCTGCCCAGCCGCCAGAGTATAGTTTAACTTATCTGTAAGAAATATGCATGAGGGGGAGGACATCAAAATGCAAAGACTATCCGCCTTCTGTCTGCCGACAGGCAGGTCGGCAGATGTTCCTTATACCCTCCCTAAAGAGCAAGGTTTTACGGAACGTAGGATAAACCACCTGAAAATTATTAACTCTCCCTTTTTTGGTCAGGGTTGGTCAATGCTGACATACTTTTTTTCTCGTCATTCATCGCGCCTAATATTTGTTTTTTGATAACCCCAGGAATGCGGACTTTCCTACCCGCGCAATGTCATTGAGTTAGGTATAACACATTGTAATGACAGCATTCGCGTTCTCGGGAGTCCTGCATTTGCTGCGCTCAGTACTCGTCACACGCGGTCTGCCGCCCCTACAACGCACATTGGACGCCCGCGCACCCAGACTACTCAGCTCTCAGTTCTCAGTTCTCAGTTCTCAGTTCTCAGTTCTCAGTTCTCAGTTCTCAGTTCTCAGTTCTCAGTTCTCAGTTCTCAGTTCTCAGCTCTCAGCTCTCTCTTTGCATAATGGTATTTCCGCCTTGCCAGCGCCGCTGTTGACAATTTGTTGTCCTGAATTTTTACAAGCCCGGATCATATTGTGGCTTCCTTAGGACTGTAGCCAGCCTCCTCTATAACAGAAAGCACTTTTTCAATTTCTTCTGAAGATACATCGACCATAACTTTCTTCGCTTCCAGGTCTATCTTGAAATCCGAAAAGTGTGCTTCAAGAAGCGCCCCTTCAATTCTCTTGACACAGTGTTGACAACTCATATCCGGAACATAAAAAGTTCGCATTTTTTTGCCTCCCAAATTAATTTAATTTTCTACAATATTGTATGCTAACCTGAAATGAAATGACAGTGGTCAGTGATCAGTTGTAGGGGCGGCAACCTGCGTGTGACGGCCACTGAGCGCGTAAGCGCGAAGGGTTGCCGGAACGGTCCCGTCAGGGGCCGCCCGTGTTAGGTAAACGCTGAAAGACCGTGGTCAGTGATCAGTGATCAGTGGCCAGTGGTCAGTGGTCAGTAAAGGACAAAACAAAAACAATTTCTCAAAGGGGCACAGAGGATACAGAGAGGGCACGGAGGAAAGAGAGGACACAGAGGGTAGGGACGACCGCCCTCGGTCGTCCATTCTTTAGTCCCGAAGGGACGTAATGTCAATAACCTCCGGTGTCAACCGGAGGAAAAGCGGTAACAATAACCTTTAAGCCCCGAAGGGGCGTTACAGAACAACAGACGAGAGGTTTTTTTATAGTACATGGGGTAACGCCCCGGCGAGGTCTTACAGGAGTAAGGCATCCTTAACCTCCGGCTGACGCCAGAGGTTAAAAGAGCTACGTCCTTTCAGGACGAGAGAAGTCGCGTCCTTTCAGGACGCATCGTGTTGATTGAAACGAATTGAAAAGATTTTCTCTCTCTGTGCCCTCTGTGCCTCTCTCGAGAAATCTTCTTTTGTCTGTTGTTAGCTCCATTTTACCCTTAACTTAATGACATTGGGCTGGAGCTCCCGCCGGGGGCAAAAAAACTGTATCAAGGGTTTGACATTTAATGACCATTTTTTTCTATTTAAAAGAAATTCATAAAAACATCATAAAAATGCGATACAATGAAAACGTTAGAATAATTCTTTAGGAGAGTTGAGCGATGAAAAAAGTTAGCTGTGTAATAGCATTGGCGCTTTTATTACTGATTTTTAGTTTTATGGGAGCGCAGGCGGAAAGGGTGGCTTTGAACATTAAG
Organism: Synergistaceae bacterium; assembly: GCA_009776565.1. Next base: position 11,963 of record WRNQ01000036.1, read on the forward strand.
TATGAGAGCTGTGCAGACGATGTGTCTGAATATGTTAATTCCATGCAACAAACGAGATAACAGTTAGATTACATAAAGAGTAACAACCCCTAATACAGCGGTTTTACCTACAATATGCCTCCATGTAAATTCTGGGAAATTTAAATCAAACGCTACTACCCTTAAACACTTGTTAATCAAACTGATATATTTCATCGTGCAGAACGCGCCCGGCGGGCATCCCTTTCACCGCGCGGTGCAGTCTTTTTGCATTGTCTGTTGTCTTTTGTCTTTGCTGACCACTGACCACTGACTTTTAGCGTTTACCTAACACGGGCGGCAGGTTGCCGCCCCTACAAGTCAGGCAATCCCATAACAATAACGTTCCGGTTATCAGGACGGGGCGCCCTGTGTGCGTCCCCTACAGTTCTATGGGGCGATGGCTGTGGCAAATGTACTCGGCCTACCCTCTGTGTCCTCTCTTTCCTCTGTGTCCCTGTGAGAAATTGTCTTTGT
>WRNQ01000037.1 GCA_009776565.1 Synergistaceae bacterium
AGCCGTTCATACTTTCGAGAGGAACCCTATGGTTCCCCTCGATTCTCCCCTCCTTCAAAGAGGATGAGGGGGATTCCCCCTCATCACTCCCCCATGGCCATGCCTATATGGTTCATAGGGTTTTGTGACTTCCGAAGGAAGGCATGGCCATAAAGTATCATATACACAACAACGCTAAACTGGCGCCTCCCGTAAGCCCGGCTAAGCCAATTGCTAACCCCGCAATAAGAATTGCCGCCGCCGCGCCGATTATAACATCTTTAGGGTCCACCGGCGTAATTGCGGCCCAACTGTCGGGAACGTACGGCTGCTGCGCTTCTTCTTCCTGCTTCTCATTGCTTTTTGAATTTTGTCCGGTGTTTTCATTCTTCTTAGAAAAAGCATAAGAATTTCTGCGTGTATTGTCTGTAACATACCCCCAATATATCATTCCAGGTTCATTAGGGAATGTGTAATAGCGAATACTCAGTCTTGGATTTAAGTTGCTGGGTAATGTCCATTTGTCGGGGTTGAATGAAACGCCGATTGGATTAACCCGCTTTCCCATATCTGTTAATGCTTTTATATAAGCTTGCCGCTGCACCGGACCGGTTATGCTTCCATAGGGAAGTTCCGTCTTCCCTTTTTGAGAAATGGGCTTAATCTCATAGACTTCGGCGCCGGATTTATCATTCCAGATAATGATATCGGCATAACCAACGCCTGATGGGGAATAAGGGTATGGTTGAACAGCATATTCAATACTTGCAGTATCTCCATACAAGCTCTTTACCAGATCCTGCAGCTTATTGTGGGCTTCAACTCCTTCGTATCTTGTGTAATTGCCATCAGGATCAATAAAACACAGCGGATTGTTCCAACAGTACATATATGGGTGCATGGTAACGGGGTCGCTTATAAAGCCGCCTACTGCGTCAACACTTGTAAATCTCCCAATTAATGGGTCATATTCTCTTGCCTGCGCAAAGTATGTCTGCGCGATATTGTCAAATTGATAGCCGGCGAAGCCAAAAGGTTGTTTGGCGCTGTCGCCTTTCTGCTCGATGCTGACCGCGCGGCTGCCGAACTCGTCATATGCGTAAGACTCTGTCAGGTTCCCGTAGCCGTTGATATATCTGAGCGGGCTTCCAAGATCATCTTGCAAAAAGATATGATCACCGGCGCTATCGGAGGAACTGGCGACATTGTCATCCCAAGCAAAGCTTTGAGTTCCGTTCTCATCGTGAAGTTGCAGAAGGTTGTGGTACTGTTTTGTCAGGTCAAGAACATAGCTGATATTTTTTGTTGGGTTCAGACTGTCTGTTATCTGTTTTCCAACCCTGAAACCTAAGCCGTTATACTCATAATCCGCTGTTTGCCCAACTGAGTTTGTCGCTTTAGTTAAGCGGTTAATCGGGCCAAATTCATAGGTGTTCTTAACAATACCGTTATCCGTTATCCGAGTCAAGTTGCCCCGGGCGTCATAGCTAAAATCCTGAACGCGAGTGTTATTTTTGAGGCGCGTAAGCTGATTTAACGAATTATAGGCGTATTCCGTCCTAACGTCTCTGTCCGCCACATAGTCTCGATTACCAAACCCGTCATAGCTGAATTCTTTTATCTGTTTATCGTCTTTTATTACGCCGGTTAGCCTGGACAGCGCGTCATAGGTATATTTGAATTCGCCGCTTTCATCCTCCATACCCCGGCGATATTTCTGAATGCCAACCTTGTTGATCATGTTGTCATATGAATAAGAGTACCTGTCCAGAACCCCGTCTTTATCACTGTGCGTGAGCTCTGAAATCAACCCCATATCATTATACGCGTAACGAGTCCTGACGCCATTCGAAAATACCTTTTCACTTAATCTGCTGTTTTCATCGTATACATAATCTATTTGCCTGTTTCCATCAAACAGCTTATTGAGGCGCAGCGCCTCGTCATACTTGTATTCGACAACCTTTCCGTCCGGGTATTCCATGCTGGTTCTTTCTCCTGATGAACCAATTGTATACGAAACCTCCCGCCCGTTATGATCAGTCACCTTCTTTGTCCTGCCGATCTCATCGGCCTCGACAACTGTAACACCCAGCCAATCCTTTATCTCGGTCAACTGTTTTAGCGGGTTATATGAGAGTTTGACGCTCTTTCCATCTGCGTAAACAACTTCTTCAAGATGATTTGTCACGCCATACCCATACTTTGTAAGAAAATTGTCTTTGTCCAGCTTGCTTAACACATTGCCCGCTTCATCATAATTATACGCTTCAGCGTTGCCCACTGCGTCGATGATTTTCTCAACTTGGCCCAACTCGTCTCGTTTGTATTTTGTAACATGAAGTCTTGAGTTTTGTTCATTCATCTTTTTTGCTTCATTGAGTTCGTCTAATTGCCTGGCTTCGATTAAGTCGCCAACCCTGTCATAATCATACTCGTTCTTATTGCCGAGAGGATCGGTAACAGTAACCAACCTGCCTGTAGGGGAATAGGTGTATTTGGTTGTATTATTGTTCGCGTCCGTCACGCTTGTTACATTCCCAACTGCGTCATACGCGTATTTCTTCACCTGGTTTTTGTTACTGCGAATACATATCACCCTATCCAGACAGTCATATTCATAATTCAGGGAATACCCATCCTGCGATGTCTGAGATATTATATTCCCGTTTGCGTCAAAGGCGTAACCCGTACTTCTACCGTCCGGATAGATTATCTTTTTCAACAACCCTCCGGGCAAATATTCCAATCTTGTTTTTATACCGGCGGAATCTACAATCTCAGAGAGCCTATCCAGCGGAGTGTAACTGTATACCAGCACCCTGCCGGAAGGATCTGTTTCCCTGATTTTCCGTCCTACTTTGTCGTAGGCAAAAACGCTTTTGTGTCCAAGCGGATTGGTAACATCCGTTATTTTGCCCATATTGTTATAAGTAACACTTGTTTTCGCGCCGTCCGGTTCCGTTAATTCGCTGATCCTGTTAAGAGGGTCATAGGCAATATTGGTCTGCTCGCCGCGCAATCCGGTAATGCTGGTTCTGTTGCCGTTTGGGTCGTACCCATACTTAACCTCATGGCCTTTAGCGTTTATCACCCTCTTAAGCCTGTTTAAATTGTCGTATTCAAGGGTTGTCGCGTTGCCGTTTGCGTCTGTCCGCTTTGAAACATTCCACATACTGTCGTATTCAAACCCGGTTTCATTGCCTTCCTGATCGATTATCTTACCTGGTTTTCCCAGACAATTGTATTCCCATATTAGAACGCTTCCGTCAAAATCACGTATCTTTGTTACTTTTCCGTTGGCGTTGTATTCGTAACTGCGCTCGTCACCGTTCGCGTTAATTACCTTAACAATATCGTTTTTATCATTGTATTCAAAACAGGTTCTATTGCCGTTGCCGTCAATGGTTGCACTAACGCGGTTTACCTCGTCATATTCATATCTTTTAGTTGTTTGCGGCTCAGAGATTGTAATGATGTTGCCTTTATTGTCATACTCAAGATTAACCTCGCTGCCATCTGGTTGTATGATTTTAATGGGTAAGCCGTTTTCAGCGTATTCCGTTTTGGTTGTCCGGTCTATAGCGTCGATGATTTCTATGGCGTTGCCTTTAGAATCGTAGTTCATTCTTACTTTTTCTTCGCCGCATAGTTTTATACGCACAGGTTTATTGAAACGGTTATACTCCGTTTCAACCATTTCGCCGAGAGGGTTCCTGACCTTTATTGGATTGCCCCTGTCGTCATAGGAGTATTTCGTTTCATTGCCGTTTTTATCTATAAACAACTCGCGAAGGTTCTGATCATTGTACTCGTATCTCTCGGAACCATCCTCGTAAACGGTTCCCACGCTTCTATATCTCTCGTCGTGGATATATACTATTTCGTTACCGTTTTGCTGCGTCATTATAAGTTTGTTCTCATCATCCTTATATTGATAATCAATTACTCCGCCATCCGGGAAAACCTGCCTGCTGACACGATGGCGATCATCATAGTCGTTGCTGAGGACGTCTGTTCCTAAGGGGTTTGTGATTTTTATCAGCTTGTTGTCTTTATTATACCCATATCTATGCTTGCCGCCATTCTCGTCTGAAATACAAATCAATACGTCTTCCATGTACTCAAAGCTCACTGTTCTCCCCGTGTTGTCGCAAACTTGGAGTAGTTTTCCGTTTTCTTTATTTCGGTCGTTTCCTGTATATCCTGCGTTTCCATTGTTTTCACCGTTTTCTTTATTTTCTGCACATTCTGTATTATCTGCACATTCCGCACATTCTGCGCATTCTTCATTTTCTGCACATTCTTCATAACGAAATTCGAAAGTGGCGCCGGAGTTGTTTCTTGCATATGTCAAAATGCCTTTTTCATCATATGTCATTTCAATAAAGTTAGCATTTCGATCCTCTTTCCTTAACAGTTTGCCAAACGAGTCGAAAGTGTACTTTAATCCGGCGTGGGTTTGATATTCCAATGCGCCGTCTTTTACCCTCAAGTGGTTATCAACGCCCTGGCTCTGATAATACTGTCCTCTGTCGCTTCTTATAAATATCTCCTGCTTACCGTCTTCATGGAATACAGTAGCCTGGCTATCTTTTATGGAAATACTGACCTCAAAGTTATGTACCCATCCAAACCCAAGGGAATTCCCGCGTTGTTCCAGCGCGTTATAGAACGCCACAAATGACATAGGGAACAGTCCTTTTGTCTTGAGAAACTCATTTTGATATACAAAATTGCCCGTCGCTAAGTTAACTGGATCGCCGCCAAATAAACAACAGGAATTGCTCACCCCAAACAACGACGCGACAAAAGCGCCTATGGGATTCACCTTAGCCAGAGCCGCTATGCCCTTTAATCCTATTTCCCCAAGCATTGCAAGTAATTGCCCGCCAAACTCAGGCCAGCGTTTCGACCTGACAAACTCAGACTCCCACTGCTTCATTGTCCGTTCAAGTTCGTCAACGCCTTCTTCATATTCATTTATAGCTTTTATCAGCTTTCTTAAGTTGCTCTGGCAACCTTCAATTTCTCTCGATGAAGAATTTATTTCATTTAAAATAGATAGTTTCGAATATCTAAAACTATTATTGAGCTGTTTCAGCTTCTGCAAATCGGAACGGTATCTGTCATATTCGTCAATTGCCTTCTGACAATTGCGGCAAACGGCTGCCTTTGCTTGCCGTGATAAACTTAACAGATTTTTTGCGCCGCTGGTGTTTCCGCCGAATAGTCCCGCAAAGCTTAATGCCTGCCTGTTTAGGTTTTCCGATAAATCCAGGACTTTTTTAAGCGTATCCCTGACAAGAAGAAGATTATCAATGTATATAGAAAAGTCATCTTCCCACTGCCTGCTTTTCTCGGAAAAAACCTCTGAACTTTCACCTTTCCAGCCATTAGTAGTTAGATTACCGACAGCTTGGGACGATTCTTTTTTTAAGCTGTTCATATCAGTTATGGCTTTATTTAGAAACTTAACAACTCGCTCAAGTATTGGAATGCTTAATTGAAAATCCATTTCAGCTCCCAGCCAACATCGGCTCGTGATAATTCCTGTCCGCCGACGTCAAAGTTTTTATTTCCCAATGCGCTTATTTCATTCTTTATTCGGAGCGCCATTGATGATCGGTTCTCTTTATGTTTTTATTCAATATGTTTTTATTCAATTTGGAGGCTTTTTGAATATATAGAAAATAAATGCGGATCCGCCGGCGGCAACGGCTCTCCTACCGCCAAACCAACCCCACAGCCAACTTCGGGTCCGTATCACCTTTTGGATTGTTTTATTTCCATATACTTTTTATAAGCCCTTTTACCCTGGAAAGTTTCTATGTAACTCTCCAGGGAGTATTCTTCGTTTTTATTAATATACGCTTCTATATATTCGCGGTCATTCTTATCCATGGCTTCTTTCATAAGGTAATAACTATCCCGCATTTGCTCAAATTCTTTTTGTTTAGACGGGCTTGGGTGGGTCTCAGTTCCCCAGTTATTCCTCCACGCGCCGAGAGTTCGTTCGATCCTGGCTTCCATTGACTTTTGAGCCATTTCGTAATTTCCCAAAACTAAAAAAATATCATAAAATATAGCCTTATCAACAATACGGCTATAGCGTCCAGGGTGTAACTTTATAGTGTTTTCAAAATAGCTCCTATAGTCAACGCAGTTGTCGAAGTATGGGAATATGTGTTTCTGGCATAAAGACAAACTTTCCGGTAGCTGCTGCAAGTATTCATCATTTTTATATTCCCATTCATATTCCATCCCAAGCAATTCGCTCAACCTCTCCCCGTCAATAAAGGTTTCGGACTCGTAACCCGAACAGAGCGGATAAATTTCAAACTGAATGGTATAACAATTATCGCCAAAAGAAGTATAGCTCAACAATTGGATGATTTTGCCATTGTACAGCCGGTGATAGATATTTCCTTTTCGAGCAAAACCGTTGGCAGTCATAACCGGGTTATAAACATCTTTATAAGCCTGAATAAATGTTATCATAATTAACTTGCTCCTAATTAAGCGGCCCTATAATTCTATGTTTTGTATATTTTGTATATTTTGTCATTGCTATTTTAACATGTTTATGCCTTGTTATCAATCAGTTGTCCCACAACGTTACTGTGACGCCACTGAACATAAACCAAGTATACAGACCAGTAATATGGTTATTTTATAGAAAGCCCCGCTATTCATGCTGTCACCCCATTCATCGCTGTAAATTATTTTTTATGATACTGCCCGGGTCCAGAGGAACATATGTTGGGGAACCCGGCATATGGTTACTAAACCTGTCATATTCGTTTTTTCGTATATAGCTGTCGCGTGAATTATCAGGAATTATAATGACTTGCCAGGATGGATGAGCGACCAATTTACATTCTTGCCATGTGGCGCCGGGTGGTGAGATCAATTCAATGCCTATAAAGATATTGTCAAAGTTCTTTAACTCAGTCGGAATCATCGCCTTCTTGACAACTCCGCTGGCAGGGAGAAGATAGTCTTTGCCCAAAGCGCGGTCCCCTTCCCATGTCTCGTTACTTTCATACAACCACTTTTTTACATCACGAGGCGCAGAATCCTTAAGGTCGGTTCCAAGGACAATGCCAAACTCTGTATTATCAGGCAGGTTCTCCGGCACACTGTAGCAAAAGTAAGGTATACCGTCTTCATATATTATTTTCATACTGTCGAGCAGCTCCTGATAAAGTGGTTCGGCGTACTTCGTTATCAAATACCCGTATTCGTCAAACATATAATCCTCGTACACTGTCACCCGTCCCGAGTTAGCTTGCTCTTCGCCCTCCGTCGGCTGTTCGCCGTTCTCCGCTGCCACCCCTCCGCCATCTGCTCCAGCGACGCCTGCTATATCTACATACACAGATCTTGTGTCGTTGTCCCATCGCACCGTCGCGCCGAGGGCTTCAGCCGCAAACCGCACAGGCACATATGTACGGCTATCGTTTAGCACAGCTTCCGTATCCATTGACGGCATTGTGACCCCGTTGACCTTATATATCTTTTGCCCAATCATAAACAACACTGTCGTGCCATTGCCGTTAATTGTCACGTACTGGTTCACGTCATCCCATTCCACAGTACATCCAAGGGCTTCCACGACAAAACGCACCGGAACCTGGGTCCTGCCGTTTTCATCAAGATACGCCGGCGCATCAGGGAAATTAACCTTTCTCCCGTTCACATACACACTTATCAATTCCGCCGCCTGCGCCGGAATCCACATCGCGCATATCACGCAAACCGCCACAAAAACCACTACTACAGTTGTTACTGTCTTTTTCATGTCCATTTCCCTTCCTTCCTTTCTTTCTCTTCTCTTCTCTTCTTTATTAATTTAATTGTTAATATATATTTAAAACCATCTCTCACGGTTTATCTGTCTTGTAGCTAGAGAAACCATGCGTTACTCTCTTCATCGTCAGCTCTCTTTACTATATTGGAATGGCTCGTAAGTCTGGTACTCAGATTATCGTACTTTTTCATTATCGTTGATATCTGCGCTCTAATGCGTTTGTGTTCATCTCTAAAAGCAACCCCTATATCGCTATTCCATGATGACGAAACCTTCGATACACTATCTTCATATTTGCGATTTGAAGTGGATATCGCGTTTTTATTGTCACGCGCCGTATTCGCTAAATTCAGAAATTCATATGGCATAGCCATTTTGTCACCTCACAATTCCCGGCTTACTGATATAGTTTAGAAGTGCTCCGCTCAAAGCTCTTCCTGGATTCAATCTGTTTGTTTAAATACCCAATCAAATAATCATTCTTTTCAATAAGGATAGTTAATACCCACTTTTTTCTACCCTTACCGCCATATTCTTCACTATACGCGTCATAGGTCAAACCTTTCCACCACAGCCCCATATTACTAATTCCATCATCAAGTGACTTATCTAAACCCTTAATGTTTTTTGTACAATCCTTGAGTGTATTGACAATGTTTTGAAGCTTTAAAAAATCAAGGGTTATTTCATCATTCATAACCACTCTCTCCTTCCCAGCCAGTTTTTGAGTTTATTTATATACCGTCATCCTTTAAAACAAGCCAATCTGCGCTTTCAAACTTTTTATGAAAAAAGATCCTCAATCTCAATATAACCTTCAATTGTCTTTCCAAGCCCGTTGATCATTGTCCTTAATTCTGTTACACCTCGTCTGGTTTCTGTTTCCAGCTCTTCACATGCTTTTGTTAGACTGGCGGCATCAATTTTCACATAGTTATGTTTATACATTGTTGCAGATTCATTTGCCGAAGCCCGTACTTTTGCGGTTATTCTCTCACGGTTCTCGATTTCTTTAAGTAAATCCTCAGCGGTAGCGATAATTGCCCGCAGGTCTTTTAAATTGACAATGATTTTCCCTTTATTCTCTGAATTAGTTGCCATATGCTTGTTCACTCCTCACCAGTAAGATACTGGGCAATTTCTAAAGTCTCAAGCGGCAAATTGCCGATACTACGAAGCCTATTACAAATCGCCATACAGTGAGCCTTCACCGCGCGTCTATATTTCATCCAATAGAATTCGCCCACTTAAATTTTTTATGTCTGCTCCGGGATGATGTACTCAATGGTTTCGTCATCCAGTATCCTGGCCTTCCCCTCTTCAATGTATCGGTTTTGAATACTCATCAAGTCCAACTCATAATCCGGATCGGCTTCTTTTTTGATAAGTTCATCAACCATTTCAATGGGCAGTAACCAAAAGCTGCAGGTGGGAAATAATTGGCTCCCCTTAACAGAATATTTGTAATTAATGTATATTGAGCTCAGTTTTATGCCATAATTAGTTCGCAAGCGTCTATTAGCGCTTTGATAAGCCCATTCAACATAGGCAGCAATTTCAGGATGTCTCCCGTTTGTATATATGCGAATTTCACCATCGTCTTCAAATTCTTGTGACAGGTAATCTAATACTTGATCAAAAGCTAAAATATTTCCGGTTTCTTTCGTATAAAGTACAAGAGCTATATAAATACCATTGCTAACACCGTCAATGGTAGGTTCTCTTATATTTACTGGGTTATAATCCTGATTTTTTTCAGTTTGTTCAACAATTAAACCAAAAATAAAATTCTGAATTTCAAAATCTTCTCTCATTTTTTCTCTCTTCTGTTCCTCAATATTTTGAATTATTGTTAATGTGCCTACAACGGAACTGACAATAAAAATTGGCAAAATAATAATGAAGAATACTTTTTTGAATTGTTTATCATTAATTTTAAGTACGACAATTGCCAGGAGTTTTTTCACACTCTCAGTCTCTATTACTCCAATGTGTAAAAAACATGTAAAAATCATCACGACAAACGACAAGGAAATAATCACAATACCGATATTATCAATACTATATTTTGGTGTTATTATCTCATCATATGCTCTAAGTAACATGCCGATGATAAATATAACAATAGAAAAGGCTAATCCTTTCAAAGTATTCTTGTTATTCATTTTGTGCCATCCTTTTTAATGGGCTAAAGTATCCTCCCTTAAGATCAAGAACAAATACCAGTACTTCCGGTGGCAATATTTCCACACTTGTATTTGCAAAATCGAGCTGACTATATTTGTCGCCAAACTTACTTTTTATCATATCAATATAATCGTTTTTATATACATTCAACACTAGTACATCATCGGAGTATTTATTAGTTTCTTCTGTATAATTACTGAACTCCTTATAAACCACTCTCTGCTGTTCCTTGCTGAGCCTACAGTTTTCCAATGGAGTCCATTTGTCAGATCTTTCAGGATCTCCCTTTAGAATAAGTTCTACAAGCTCTTCAGGCTTCAGAACGTATTCTTTGCGGGTTTCTCCAGTACTCAGGTTGTGAATAGTGTGAATATCTGTTAGTCTGCAGTATCCAATCGTTTTTAGCATAACCTCAGAGTTTTCAAGGTCAATACTGGAAATTATCAATTGATTGCCTACTTCGGTATAGCAAATACGACCGCCAAGTAAGTCTATTCCAGCATAAAACGTCATCTCGTTTAAAAAGGCTTCTGATGCTTTTATCTGATCCATTCTTTTTATATAAGCCTTAACTTGCTCTATTGCAAAAGTTGCCAATGTCACTTGCCAGGAAGCAACCTCGGCGGAAGCCGCTAACACTGAAATAACTTTGTCTCTGGCAAGTTTTGTTGCTTCTTCCATCATTGAGCTGGCAATACTTCCACTGTTGATCTTACTTACAAAAGAATATGATGAAGCTAACATTGCGTTGGATAATCCTCTCATCGATGTATTTATTACAATGGGCTTCCCATATTTGGCTTGTCAACAAATATGCTGTCAGCAACAAATATATCAGTGATTTTACTATTTTTGTCATGTTGAATACTAACTACAGAAGGTCTAGTAGAAGGATACTCAAAGATTTTTTTGTATAGGAATGTATACTTTATGGATTCTTTCATTGAGAGGACATGCAGAATCTGCATTCGTTCAATATACTTGTCCCCCTTTTTTATCATGTCTTCACTAACCCCCCACTGCGCCCAGCATGTATTCGTCGCTACAAGTACGGCAATTTCCTCCGCCAATGCTGTAATAGCTTTCATTGTGCCGGTTTGGACACAGTCACAGTCAGCATAATTCCCGTACATAGTAGACCAAGGGTCTCTCCATTTTAAATACTTATATCCATAAGAAATAAACTTCTCCAAATCTTCCGAATTATCCATTTCCAAAAATAACATCGTCAGTGCCACCAATCTCTGGTCACCAAGAGTTTCTGGCTCAGTTTTCAACCAAGCTTCAATTCTTTCCCAGCTATAACTATCTGCAGTATTGAGTTCAGCTATGGCCCTATCGACCTCATACAGCTCCAAGTCTATCCGCATATCACCATTCAAAGGCTGTATCAAATTCTGAGACAGTATTCCTTGGTACTTCGGCGTTGCTTTCCCCTCCTGATCTTTAGACAAGGCAATTGGCGGAGTGGCAGTTTTGCTGAGGCTTGGAGACATCCCCTCAAATGTCATAGCTTTATCCAGTGCTGGTCCTCCCGCCGTCCCAATAACTGCTGCACCCGCAGCCCCAGCGGCTGTCCCCGCGCCCAGCATACTTATTAAGTTGAGTTTTGCAGGTGGCTTCATGTCATCATATGCAATATTGGCGATGTATGCTTCAATACTTTTCTCATCTTCTTTCTTGATTCGCGCAATGTCAAGCAGCTTATCACTTGATTCCTGCACAATGGAGGCCGCTTCATCAAGCAAGGATACGATCTCGTTTGCCCGCCTCACAAAGCCGTTTCTGGAATTGCCCTTCCACCAGGTTGCTGAATCGTCTATCGCCGCTTTAATTTTTTTTGACTCTTTTCTAAAACCGTCCGCTATTGCGCTTATAGCTTTTGCGCTATTTTCGCTTTTTACGAAATCAAATGTCTCATCTATATTTGGATTCATATAATCACCACACCTATAGCGCTTAATGCAAATCGTCGTACATCGAGCCAACAACTTGCGTTTCTATTATGTCCAATGGCATATACGGCCCTGTGCCCGCCACCACGCTCAAACCCCTGGGCGACGCCACGCCCTCTTGCGCAGGCAAGCCGTATTCGGTTAAGCTCGCTACATCAACGTCCGCTATGCCTATGCTGATTATGTAATCTCCATTCTTCATTTGCGCGTGTGTATACACCTTCATGTTTGTGGGATTCAATGTAAACGTTACCGTCGTCTTTTCAGAAATTTTGTATAAACGCTGACCGGCCTTCACAAATTCTACATATTTGTATTCTGTTGAGCTGTCTTTTGTATCCGATTCCTC